>DASXEJ010000259.1 GCA_036490175.1 Pirellulales bacterium
AAATCGCGTGCTCAGCTCGTGCAGCTTTTCATAGATCGCTGCCCGCAGTTCGACGACGATCTCTTGTTGCACGAGCCGGGCCGAGGCCACGGCATGCCAGAAATTCAGCGCCATCCGCAGCGCCGCTAAGGCGAGCACAGAGCAACCGAGCGAGAGCACGATTGTCAGCGGCGAACACGTCGTGCCTGGATTCAGCCCGAACGGCCATGCAGGCGGCGTGCTCGTAGCATCGACCTGATGGCGAATGACGTCGATCGCCAGGCCGGTTAATCCCAAGCCCGCCAGCGACATCGCCAGCAAGGCCACCTGCTGCACGAGCAGGAGACAACATCCCCAGCGGTGGCCCCACGCAAGCCGGAGCATGCGCGCCATGAGCGCCACCGTCGACCGTGACGGTTGAGAGCTAGACGTGTGGAATGGTGACAACGCTTACTGGCCGCTCTGATTGAGCCGCTTGTCATCGTCCGGATCCGCCGGTCGACGAGCCCACGGCCCGCGAATCGTGATAGGGTCTGTTCCAATTCGGGCGGCCACTTTAGTGAGATGCCTGCGGCATGTACAGGCTGAAACTTGGGGAAGCTGGACTGCTTGGCGACTCCTCGCGAGCCGCACAAACCATCCAGAATTAGGGAGCTGCACGGACCAAGTCGCCGCGGCGCGCTGAAGAGGCGGAATCTACGGCGAATCCCGATCGAACGAGGCGACTCTGGCACGCAGCGACAGCTTATATACGGGCCGATTATAAACGGCCAGCGTACCCCGGCGCCTTACTTGGGTTTCTTGGCCAGAGCCAGATAGTCGTTCGATCGTTTGATCTCCCACAGCCGACGCTCGTAGTGGTCGATCAAATCGATGAGATAATCGACCGCTTTCTCCTTGGCCTCGTGAAAGGTGTCGGCCGAATCGACCGGTACGCTGGATTGGGGTTTTTGCTTAGAGATATTCAAGTCCGAGTGTTCGACGACAATATAGAACTTGTCGGAGTTCTTGGCGGCTGGCTTCGGACTCTTTGCGGTGCGCAGAGCGACGGGGCCTTTTTTGCTGGCTGCCGGCGCAGGTTTCTTCGCCGCGGTAGCTTTGGGAACGCTTGGCGCATCGCTGGGTTTTGCTTTTGCGGTCTTCGGTACGACACGTTTACCATTGGACCGCGGTGGCTTTCCAGACATGGCAAAGATCCTTTCTCAGCAAAAATCTAACCGGGTGTGGTCTCGTTGCAGCGGAGGTTGCCCTGCACAATGTGCTGAATACGCATCGGTTTGCCCAGCCGTGTCGAGCCCACCGAGGGGCACACCACGCCGGTCGACACCGTGGGCAACGGGACGTGCGAAGCGTATGCACGAGTGTACTCTAAATAGTGCCCAGGCGTAGCGTTTTCCTGGCCCACCCGATGGGACGGACAAGGGGCGAAAAAAGGCCCGTTGCCGGTCGGTCCTTGCGTTGCGTCGAGTCTATTTGGCGTCGGTCTCGTGGCGCAGCTTGTCCAGGGCCGTTGTCAGGCTCAGCGGCAGCTCGATTCCGCCGTCGCCATTCAGGTCGTCCCGGTGCATTCGCACTGTCTCTCGGACGACGAGCGTCTGGTATCCATCGAAGAATTTTTCTTCCTCGCGCTGGCGCTCGGGCGAATCTGCGAGCCGCTGCAGCCGGGCCGAGATGGGAATGGTCGCCGACAGATCCGCGGTCGCTTCGCGGATGGTGCCGGTCTCGTGTGCCATCACGCGGGTCAGACTGCCGCCCAAGGGAAACTCTCCGGCGAATTTGCCAAGGCAGGGCCCGGCAATCTCGTAAGTGCCGTGATCGACATCCTGCCGGACCAGCCGCCAGGACCAGTTGCCGGTCGTGGCGGGCTGTGTCACATGGCAGGCAAACTCTTGCAGGCCCTGGCTAGCGGCCAGAATTTCGGCCGGTGATTCGTGCGGAGTCAAAAAGAACTCGAAGGGGAGCATCCACACGACCAGGCTTGCCCTCCGCGCCAGGGGCGTAGCCACGTCGCCGCGCTTACTGAGCGTGTACGTGCGACGAAGCGGGTCGCCGGCGGGACGCGGCGGCAAGGCCTCGCCAAGATCGCTGCCTAGTCCACCTGTCAGAAATTCCTCGACGTGGTGCTGGTCGCCGGCCGTGCGCACGCCCAGCAAGCCGACAAAATATCCTTCGGCGGCAAGCTTCGAGCTCCCTTCGCGCCAGGCATGGGTCGCAACACGTTTTTCAAAGCGATAGACCGCGCGGTCAGGATCGGCCGCCGCCACAGTTGCGACTCCGCAACATAAAACCATTGCTCCGCAAAATACTTTGCCGATCATGTCATTCTCCCCGCGTCAAGGTAAGGCCGGCTACGACCACGCACGAGTGTACTCCGAACCGTCGTGACTTGTTGTCGTTTCGCGCGGGACTTTCCGCAACAGTCGCGGGCCGTGTCTTGCTTGCAGAACGGACGCCGGGGGGCCTTGCCGGCCGAGAGCCGCACGACAATAACATCAATCAGCGGCAACTTCATCCGGCCGCGAATCACAATCCGCCCCGCTTCCCGCAACGGGGCTGGCAAAATCGAATTGAAAAAGGATTATTCTCATGGGCGACTGGCTGGAAGAAGGGGAATCGGCACCGGATTTCACACTCGCGGCGGATGACGGCAAAAAGGTCAAGCTCAAGGACCTGCGCGGACAGCCGGTTGTCCTCTATTTCTATCCCCGCGACGACACGCCCGGCTGCACGAAAGAGGCCTGCGCCTTTCGAGACCGCAAGAAAGAACTGACCAAGCTGGGCGCGCACGTGCTGGGGGTCAGCAACGATGACGTCGAAAGTCACGGGAAGTTTCGCGACAAGTTCCAGCTGAACTTCCCGCTGTTGGCCGATGTCGACCGCAAGGTGACTGAGAAGTACGGCGCTTGGCGCGAGAAAAATATGTACGGCAAGAAATCGTGGGGCATCCAGCGCTCGACGTACCTGATCGATGCCGAGGGAAAAATCCGCAAGGTGTGGAAGAAGGTCTCGGTCGACGGGCATGATGACGCCGTCATCGCCGAGCTCAAAAAGCTGACGGCCAAGTAGCAGCATTCGGCCGGCAGTTTTACTCGCCTGCCGCGCGGAGCTCGGCCAGCGCCGAGACCGCTTCGCGAAAGGCCGGGCTGTGTTGCAATTCTGCCCCCGCGCGCAAATCCGCCAACAGCCCGCCCAACAGTTCACGATCGAGCCAATCGGCGAGCCACTTGGCCCGCGACTCGGCGTAGCTGGTTTGCAGTCGGCGAAATAGGCGGGCCGCCGTTTGACGCACGCCTTCGCTAGTGGCCGTGACGACAGCTTCCCCCCCAACGGTAATCCCGCCCGCGATGGCTGCCTCGGCCGCCAGATTGCCGGCCGTGTGCCCGGCCAGGTGCAGCGCGGTTTGACCGACCATCTCGCTGCCGACGAACGTGCCGGTCACCAGCAGCACGACCGTGATCGCGGGACGGGCGATGGCGGCCGCGTGATCGAGCGATTGCAAAAACGAAACAGCGCGAGGGTTTTCCGTGCCCCAGCGGTCGAGTTCGCCGCGGAGCGTAGCCCGATAGTCGTCATCGAGAGGTGGAAGTTGCGCGTGCGCGGTCTCGATGCGCTGCAAGAGTGCGGCGCGGGAGCTGCCCGAAAGTAACGCCTCGAGCCGCGGCCTTAGCGTTTCGTTTCCGATGCGGCGCAAGCGCTCTAATTCGTCGAGCAGCTTTTCCACGGCTTCGACGACAGCCTCGCGCTCGCGCGCGCGAAACGTTATCAAAGGATCTGTGGGCGGACCGTTCATGGCTCGCCAGGCGGCGACGACGGGCCAGCCGACGCCCTGCCCGACGGCGCGGTAAATGCCGTGAACGCGGCGTGACCAAGGGCGGCGTTGCGAGTCCCACCAGTCGCGTATCTCGCCGACGAGAATCTGGGGCGGGACGACAGGCCAAGGAACGCGCGCCATTTCGGCGGCTGCCAAGGCCTCGGAGGCCGACGCGTATTCCCGCGCTCGATAGCGGATCCTCTCCAGGTAAGCGGCCGCGCCCTCGTCACGATCCAACAGCCGCGCCAAGGCGCCGCGAAAGGTGCGGAACTTGATCTTCTCGAAATGTAGTGCCGCTAAGTCGTCGCGCAGCGAACTACGCTCCGCGGGCGTTTCTCGGCCGGTGGCACCGACGCTATAGAACGGTAACTTTTGCTCGTTGGCAGCCTGGCGATCATAGGGGGCAACATACACCAATTCGGGCGTGGCGCCGGTTTCGTTGGCGAACGTTGCCAGCCAAAGTGGCCAATACTCGCGATCGGCCTGCAGGTCGCATTGATTGAACAGCACAACGATGGGCTTATCGGCTTCGACTGCCTTGCGAAAGAATTGCTTGACCGCGGCATCGTTGTATTTTTGCTGAGTGAGAACCGCGATCAGAACATCCGAAGCCTGGCGAATGATGTCGGCTCGTTGCCAGTTCACGGGGGCGTCGGAATCGATGTCGGGCGTATCCAGCAGCAGCAGCCGTGGCGGCACCGCGGCGCCGTTGCGCCAATACAGCCGGTGGACCGGAGAATCTTCGAGCGGATCGGTCGGCGCGTGCCAGCGATGCAGCTCAAAACCCGTGAACAGACGTTCGAGTGTTTCCTGTCCCCCAAAACCCGTAGGCACCAAACAGACCGGATGTTTCGTGCCAGCTGCCAACGGGCTGACGGCGCTGGCTGTTTCGCCGGCTAGATGGTTGAAGATGGCCGATTTGCCTATGTTCGTCCCGCCGACGATCGCCACGACAAGCATCGGCGGTGTGGCCGCTTGCGGCACCAACTTGTGTACCAAAAGCTCGTACCACTCGGCTCCGGCGGGCGATGGCACGCCCAACTCGCTGGCCGTGGGCTGCAACTCGACTAGCGCGTGGTCCAGCCTGCGAATTTGCGAGGCCCAAGCGTGAAAGTCGACGGCCATGCGATGTGAGCAAACGAACCGGGAAGCAGCCCCGCTAATATATCATCGATCGGCAGACCGTTTGCGCGACGCTATGCCATCGGCGCGCGGACAAATGACCTTAGCTGGCTACGTTGTATGGCTCGGCCGATGTGCACAACGTCACGGTGTCGCGGGCAATCGTGGCACAGATCTGCTCCAGCGGCAGGCAATTGGGATCGGTGCCAAACGGTCGCTCGATTTCGACGCCTGCCTCCTCGATGCCGAACATGCCGAACGAGACCACAGCCACGACCAGCGGTGCGGCATACCCCATGCGGCCGACCAGCACGAAGGGGAGCGAGCCGAGATAGATGAACAGCAATTGGCGAATGAGCGATGCATAGACAAACGGCAGCGGCGTCTTTTGAATCCTTTCGCAGCCGCCTTGAGCGTCGACCATGTTATTGAGAACCTGCTCCATGGCCAAAGCCTGATAGCTGTCGATCTGGCCATCGGCACGTCGCGAGTGGATCCAGCCGCTAATGGCGGCGGCCAGCACCGTGGGCGGATTGGGGGCCGCCGCAGCCCGCCGCGCCAGCCGTCCCGGCACCAGGTTCGAGATTGCTTTGATATCGAGCGAACCGCGCAAGTTCTCACGGACCGACGTCGCATAGGCGGTGATCAATCCCGCCAGATCGTCGGCCGGGGGCGCGTAGCTGGCGGCCAGCCGGGCCAGATTACGCGAGCCATTCACCAGGGCCCCCCACATCGCGCGCCCGTCCCAATAACGATTGTTCGACGAATTGGTGCGAAACACGATGAGCATGCTCATCGCCACGCCCAACACGGTATGACCCAATTGATCGAGCGAAGGGAGTGGGTAGCCGTACTTTTTCAAAACGTAATCGTCCAACACGCACAACAACAGACAAAAAGCCGTGAGCATGCCGACCCGGCCCAGGACGTTTGGCAACACGGTGCCATAGAACGCACACGTCGTGCCTAACCAGTTCTTGGATTTGTATTCGATCATAAGTCTTTCCGCGGGACGCGAACGCTTCGCTACCGTTGCGGCGGGCAGGAGTTACTTGCGAGGTGCGTCGGGCCGCCACTGTCCTCCCCATCTCTTGTACAAGTCGCGTTGAAATTTCAACCATTCGTCGCGCGAGCGCGATGCGGGAAACGGTTCGGGTGGAATCGCCTTCGGAGATGTCCAGACGATATCGAATTGCATTTGATCGTTCACCTGCCCAATCATGGCGCGTCGTTTGCTGTGGCGGTTCACGGCATCAATGGCCAGTTTCCCCTCTGGTGCGTCCATGCTCTGATTGACGATCTCGCGGCGAATGTCGGCAACATCGTCGGATTCGCTTTCGTACACGGCGTCGGCCCACAAATACAAGCTGGCGTAGGCCGTGGCCATAGGATCGGTGGCGACGCGCGAGGGACCGTATCGCGCGCGGAGCCGTTCGAGAAAATCGAAATTATTCTGGGTTTCCAGCGTCTCGAAGTAGCTCCATGCCGCATAGTCGCCGGCCACGTCGTTTTCATCGCCGGCAATGCTCTGCAATTCTTCTTCGGTAACGCGGAACGAGATCGTCGGTATTTCGTCGGCGAGGATTCCCGCCTGCCGCAGGCAATTGAATAGGCCCACATTACCGATGCCGCTGACGGTGTTCATCACCACGTCGGCTTGCGAGTCGATGACTGATTGCGCGACGGCGGAAAAGTCGATACTGCCGTGGGGACGGAAGCTTTCGCCAACGACCTCGCCGCCCAGCAAGTTCAACTCGTCGCGGATGATTTCATGGACGGTGCGCGAGTAGATGCCATCCACGCCGACCAGGAAAAACTTTCGTTTGCCGAGATAGGCGAATGCGTACTTGACCGCCGGCATGATTTGTTGATTGGGCGCCCCGCCCATGTAAATCACATACGGAGATTCTTCGATGCCCTCGTAGGCGGTCGGGAATACCAAGAGATGTTCGTGGCGGCGGCAGACCTCTTCGACCAATTTACGGCAAGGAGAACGCCAGCACCCAAATAGCGTGACCACCTCCTCGTTAGTGATCAGATCCTCGGCTTGTTCGGCGAATACGCGCTCGCTGGACTTTCCATCGCGAACCACCGCTTCGATCATCCGCCCGCCCAACAGGCCACCTTGCTCGTTGATTTCTTGGACGGCCATGATGAAGGCATCGACGATCGGTCGTTCGCTGGCGGCCATGGCGCCCGATAATGAGTGTAGGATGCCGATCTTGATCGTCGGCAAATCGGGGTTGGCAGCGACTGCGCTCTCGGCGGTCTCTTCGGATGAGCCGTCAGAAGTCATGTTCGCCGACGGGTTCGCATCCTCTTGTGACCCATCGTCCGCGGGGGGCGGAGACTTCTCTGCTGGCTTCGTGGTCCCGGCCCCTGGCTTGGCGTCGCTCTGTGGTGGCGCGACGGTCGCTAGAGTGGCCGACAAAGCTCTTTCTTGGGCATCGTTGGCGGCGCGATCCTTCAAGCGGCGGTACTCGCCCCACCCGCCCAGCAGTGCCGCCGCCAATATCGCTAGCGCACCGATCCAGACGCCCCATCCGAGACGCTGGCGAATGCGATGCGGAGACATTGCCGAGATGGTCGTCGCCGCCGGCATGACCAGTCCCGCCGTGGTGAGGCCCTCCTCGATGCGGCGAATCTCCTGCACGACCTGCTGGGCGTTGGCCGGCCGGGCCGCGACTGTTTTCTCGAGCAGGCGATCGACCAGCGTAGCCACCGGTGCCGGCAACCCTGGCAATGCCTCGGCCAGTGGTTGCGGTCGTTCGTCAACCACAGCCTTGAGCGTCTGAATATAGTTGCCGCGCTCGAACGGAGACTTTCCCGCGAGCATGGCGTACAGCAGGCAGCCGAGCGAGAACAAGTCCGAGCGTTCGTCAACAGGCAACCCGCACGCCTGCTCGGGCGACATATAGCAGGGCGTGCCGACGATGTTCCCGCCGATGGTCAGATGCTCGTGTACGGCAATCGATCGGGCGACGCCGAAGTCGAGCAGTTTTACTCGCTGCGCAGAGTCGTCGCTACGTTTCGATTCCAGCCACACATTGGCCGGCTTGATGTCGCGATGCACGAGCTGCTTTTCATGCGCCACGGCCAGCCCCTCGGCGACTTCGCGGGCAATGCGCAGGGCCTCGACCAATGGCAGCCAGCGGTGGGTCTTCAGCCGTGCTTCCAACGACTCGCCGCATAGCAACTGCATAACGATGAACAAGCAGCCATCGTGCTCGCCGACTTGATGGACGGTGACGATGCGGCCGCTGGTGAGCGACGCGGCGAGCTGGGCCTCTTGCAAGAATCGCTTACGCTGCGACGTGTCGATTTCGCCGGCACGTAAAACCTTGATCGCGACCCGTCGTCGCAGGCTGATATCTTCAGCTTCGAAAACGACGCCCATCCCGCCTTCGCCCAACACGCGCAGAATGCGGTAGCCACCGAGGCGCCCCAACTCGTCGGGCCCCTGCGGCGGAGCAAGCGCCATTTGTGCAGCGACCGAAGGCGAACCGTTGGTCTGCGCGGCGGGCATGGCCGGCGTGATCGCGGGCAGTACGGTCCCCGTACCGATGGCGGAATTTTGAGCGGGATTGTGCGCGCCAGTCAGGGTATCGTCGCTGGCCTGTATGGCTTTGAGCGACCCCACGGAGAAACCCGCGGCGCGAATTGAATCACGACAGCGCTGACATTCGGTAACGTGCAGCACCAAGCGCGACACCTCGGCCGGCGGCAGTTCGCCGGCCAGCAGCAGCGTGAGCTGTTCGTCGTTGGGGCAGGTGCAAGTCTGGCTGTTTACCGACACGGTGGCCTCTCTCCTGTTGCGGTCCGTTCGCGGCGACCCCAATCGCTCGTCGTGCAGGCGGCCGAAAACACGCGGGGCGCGCCAGAAATATAGGTTGCCAAGGTCCTGCGGACTGCCCTTCGGGCGGCTCGGCCCGGCAACGGACGATCGATCCCGCCGTCCGTAGTGGTAGAAGCCAAATAGTTGGCACGATCCGCCCTCCGGTGGCCACTTGGGGGCCGGCCGGCCTGAGGCCGTTCGGCCCACCTGATCTTGCCTTTGGCAGGCGAAAGGAACTATTCTCTGGTGGATTTTTGCCGTTTTACGCCGGTCCTAGCAAAGGATTCTGCCATGAACCGGGCCGCGATTGCTACCGTTTCCGAGCGCGTTGACCCAACTATTGCTCGAGCGCTGGATGAGCGAATGCCCGCGCACCCCCTCTTCGACGTGCCGGTGCTCTCGCCAGACGACGTCTGGCAATCGCTCCTGCATGCGTTGACCTGGGCACTGCTGGGATTGGGCGTCGTGCTGCGGATGGGTCGTTATCTGCTCAACTTCCCGTTCTGGGGAGATGAGTTGATGCTGGTGCAGAATTATCTGGATCGGGACTATGCCGATCTGGTCAAGCCGCTGACACTCGAGCAAGTGGCGCCGCTCGGCTTTCTAGCCATCGAGTTGACGGCGATCAAGCTGTTGGGCTTCTCGGAATGGTCGCTGCGATTGTTCGCCATGCTGTCGAGCGTTGCCAGCTTGTTTCTGTTTCGCGATTTGGCGGCGCGAGTGCTGGGCAAGGTGCCGATGGTATTGGCCGTCGGCGTTTTTGCCGTCAGTTATTATCCGGTTCGTCACGCGGCGGAGTGCAAACCATACGGCTCGGATCTGGCCGCTTCGCTATTGTTGGTGTGGCTGGCCGTCGGCTGGTGGCAAAATCCCTCTAACCGCCGATGGCTATGGGGCCTGGTTGTGGCCGCGCCCCTGTGCATCGCGGTGGCTAACCCGGCCGTCTTCGTTGCCGGGGGCGTGAGTCTGGCAATGGCGTGGCCTGTCTGGCAATCGCGAGATCGTCGCGCATGGTTCGCCTTCGCCGCCTACAACGTGCTGATGGCCGGCACGTTTATCGTGCTACTGCGGCTGGTGACATCGGCCCAATATGTCACTACCCAAAAGTTCATGCTGGAATATTGGGCCGGCGGATTCCCTCCGTGGCAGCCGCTGGCGCTGGTGTCTTGGCTGTTGTCGATTCACGCCGGCGAGATGATGGCCTATCCAGTGGGCGATGACCGCTTCGGCAGCACACTGAGCTTGATCTGTTTCGTGGCCGGTGCCGTGGTCCTGGCTCGACGCAAGGACCGCACCCTGGCCGTCATGGTGCTGGCCCCGTTAGGGCTTGCGTTTGTGGCTGCGGCGCTGCGCCGTTATCCGTACGGCGGCGCCCGCTTGTCGCAATACTACGGTTCCTTGGCCTGCTTGACTGTTGGGCTGGGCGCCGCCTGGCTGATCGGCCTGATCGCGCGCGCCGAGGCGCGGCGCCGCGCGCTCGCGATCGTGGTAGGTGTGTTTCTGGTGATCGGCGCCGTGATGTTGGCCAAGGACATGGCGCAACCCTACAAGCGGCTCGTAGATTTCGAGCACCGTGGGTTTGCCCGCTGGTTCTGGAAGGAAAATGCCGCTGAGGGGGAAGTGGTGTGCGTTCAAACCGACCTAGGCAAGAATTTCTATACCGAGCGGACGAGCGAAGATTACGCCTGCTATCAGCGCACCTACTCAGCGCTTCATCGCAGGGGATCGCGGGGCGTCGATCTGGCGGGTTTGCCGGTCGATCGGCCAGTGCGGTGCGTGATGTTCGCCCTGGAAGGAGAGCGACGCGACGAAAACGCCTTCGCATCCTGGCTGGCCGACATGCAAGCGAGCTACGATCTAGTCGGCGAACAATCGTACCGCGTTCAGCTCAACGGGCCGCGCGAGCCTGGCCGATTTGGCCGATACATGGTGTACGAATTTCGCGCCAAGCCCGATGCTACGGAAACCGCGGGGCGAACTCCGGCTCCCGCGGCGCAGCGTTGAAGCAGCGTGAAGTAGTGGGCCGTCATTGGACGCCGGCCGGCACCTTCTGGCTGTCCTCGGTCTTGACGCGCTTTGCATCCGCATCGCGCTTCGCCTTGGGGCGCAGATCCCAGGCCACCAGCCAACGCTCGTTGTCGCGGTGCATGCCGACGTCGGCGATCAGGCGGCGCTCCATGTCGGGCATGTGGCCGGCACCGTAGAAGATGCCAATGCGCTTTTTGCCGGCGGCGATTTGCTCGTCCAGCACTTTCAGCGCGACCTTATTGCGCTCGGTGATCAGGGTCGATCCGCCGGGACCTTCAAAGGCGCTCATGGCCCCTTCCAGATCCTCGAACTGCTCGGCCATCACGCGCTTCAGACTCAGCGCGCGATTTTTGTCGAACAGCGCCATGAACATATCGGCGTCCGATCGTTTCCCTGGATTTTTGTTCTGCTGGGCGATTTGCTGGCCCATCATGCGGAACACCATCGTCCAGATGCTTTCGCCTCGATCGGCCATCGATTTCGAAAATGCATCCGGAGACATATCGGCATGGACAAAATTATCTTTGTCGTAGTCGACGTTGTGTAGCTGGTGCTCCAGCTCAAGCATGTCTTTCATGCCGTTTTGCAGAAGCGCCACTGGATGCCCGCTACCTTTGCCACCCCCTTTGGGTATACGCGTTCCTTCGGGAGCGACGAGTTCGTAGAGCAATACGTCGTAATTCTCGAACTCTTTGTTCAGCGCTTCGTAATACGATTTCTCGCCGATATGTACGGCGCCAATGAGATCGACCGTGAGATCGGCTTTGTCCGCGGCATCCGACTTGTAACGAACGATGGCCGTCTCCATTGCCAACGGTTCATCCTTATCGTCGCGGGCCAGTCGCAGAAAGGCCGTCTTGGTCGCGGTGGCCGGTTCTTTCGAAGCGGCGGACGCCGTGAGAACTCGCATTGCCGCGAGACAAACAACGAGGGCCGATAGGCATAAGCGACGGCTCATAAACCAATTCTCCGGTAAACCCGCAGCGTTCGCGCAAAGTCACGAAGAAATTATAGCCCGCCGGTCTCGCGAAACAACAATGGACGTTCTTTCCCCGACGAATCGCGGGTCGGCCGCGCTGGTCCACTCCACGAATCGCTCGCCGCCAGTACGATCCGACAGGAGCTGCGCCACGATCTCGCCTCCCAAAAACAACTGCCAACGGTGTAGTTTAGGGGGCGGTCCGGGTGGTTGTGCCTGCGGATTCCTCGGCGGCAGTCCCCGGCGCGTCATCACCCGATTTGTCTAGATCTTAAGGAGCGATCGTGGCCACCGTCATTCTGCTCATTTGCTCGAACGCCTTCATGACCGTCGCCTGGTACGGACACCTGCGATTCAAGTCGACGCAACTAATCGTCGTGATCCTGGCGAGCTGGCTAATCGCGCTCCCAGAATACGCGCTGCAAGTGCCGGCCAACCGCATCGGGCATGCTCAGTTCAGCGCGCCACAATTGAAGATCATCCAAGAGGTCATCTCGATCTGCGTGTTTCTGGTCTTCAGCTTTTTCTACTTGAACGAGGTGCCGCGCTGGAACGACTGGGCAGCCTTTGCGCTGATTGTCGGCGCCGTGGTCGTGATGCTCTATCCACGAATGATCGCCATGGCTGCTGCGTAACGTTCGCCTGCGGGTGCCGTGTCATCAGCGTTGGAACCGCTGGGGACAACCGATGGGCGTGTCGTACCCCTTCATGCGACAGCTTAATTAAATTAAATAATTGTCACCGGCCCTGTACGGCTAATCCTGACAACACGCTGCGCCGCTACACTTTTGGGGGGCACGCCGCACCCAGCTCACTTTTTTGTAATGGCGTGGCGGAAATCGCTCCAAACTCTTGCACTGATCTCAATCGCGTGCATACTTACAAGTACTGCTGAGAGCTTGCTCTCGGCAGTCTGGCCTCCGCAGGTTCCTGCCCCACCTGCGGGGGCTTCTTTTTTGCGCTGCGCTTCAAGATTTGGCGCGGCGGCGAACGATGCGCAATACGTTGCACGCGTTTCGCGACCGGCCTGCCCCAGCAGATCGTCTATGGCTTCTGCCAGGCCAGCGTCGCGACGACCGGAAAATGATCGCTGGGGTATTGACCCTGTAGGGCGAAAGTTACCACCTCGGTCGATAGCGCGAGGACCGGTCCCCGCATCAAAATCCAATCGATTCTGGCGCCCCCTGCCCGGGGGCCTGCGTAGTTGTGAAACGTACCGATCGCGTCGCCATGCTTTTTTGCGGCGAGCCAGCTGTCGGTGAATTTGCCCGCGCCGATCAAGGTGTCGTAGGCAGGGTTGTCACCGGCAGCTGCGTTGAAATCGCCGACCAGGATGATCGGCAACTTCGTTAGCAGCTGGTCGACGCGTTTGACGACCAGCTCGGCGCTCTTCTCGCGCGCCGGCTGCACCTGATGATCGAAGTGCGTGTTGAGAAAGTAGAATTCCTGGTTCGCGCCGCGATCGCGAAACCGCACCCAGGTGACCATCCGTCGGTTCGTATTTCCCCAACTCGTCGAACCGACGCGGTCGGGCGTGTCGGAAAGCCAGAAGTGGTCGAATTCCAGCGGCTCCAGTCGCTCGCGGCGATAGAACACGGACATGAACTCACCGCGGCTGCCCCCGTCGCGCCCCAAGCCGATCCAGGCATACTCGGGCAAGTCGGCCTCGATGTCCTTGATTTGCCGATACAGCCCCTCTTGCGTGCCGATTACGTCGGGCCGAACCTGGTTGATCGTCGCCTTCACGACCGGTCTTCGCGCCGGCCAGGCATTGGGCGGCTTGTCGCTCGCATAGCGCAGATTGAAGGTCATGACTTTGATCTCGCCTGGCTCGTCGGCGGTGGCGGTGGCGGCGCCGGCCCATGCCCAGCCGAGACCGATCATCGTCAGTACTGCGGTCCGCAGTCGGCGCGAGGCGCGATAAGTCCGTTGCCAAGTGTTAAGGTTTCCGGCGCGCATGCGATTTCCCTCACGGCGAATACGAACGATACTTGACCTGGGCATCTTATCATTGGCAACGCGCGAGATACACACGCCCTGTTGGCAACGGCTACCGAAATCGTATTACAATGGCCGGCGGCGGTGCTCTGGATTCGGTCCTCCTTGACGGGTTGTGCAGATGACAGTTCCTGAACTTCCGACGATTCACGCAGCGAGCGAGCAATTGCGCGCCGGCCGGCTCACGTCTTTGGAGCTGGTGGAAACGTGCTTAGCGACCATCGACCGCTTCGAGCCGCGTATCCGCGCTTGGGTCACGGTCGACGCCGAAGGAGCCCGCGCCCAAGCACAGCAGCTGGACGAAGAGTTGCGCGCCGGCCGTCGCCGCGGACCTCTGCACGGCATACCCATCGGCATCAAGGATATTATCAACGTGGCAGGCTGGCCGACACTGGCAGGTTCGCGATTGCGCGCGGGGAATGTTGCTTCGCAGGATGCGGCCGTCGTGGCACGGCTGCGCGCCGCGGGCGCGGTCATTCTGGGCAAGACAGTCACGACCGAGTTTGCCAGCTTCGATCCACCTCCGACGCACAACCCGTGGAATCTTGCGCGGACACCGGCCGGTTCGAGCAGTGGCTCGGCGGCGGCTGTGGCGATGGGGATGTGCGTTGCCGCCATGGGTTCCCAAACCGGTGGCTCGATCACGCGCCCGGCGGCGTATTGCGGCGTTGCCGGTTGCAAGCCGAGCTACGGGCGCGTCAGCCTCAACGGCATCGTGCCGCTGGCCTTTCAGCTCGATCATCCGGGGCCGCTGGCGCAAGACGTGGCTGACCTGGCGATCATGTTGACGGCGATCGCGGGTTTCGACGCCAGCGATCCTTGCTGCGTCGACATTCCGCTGGCTGATTATACGACCGAACCGGCCCGCGAGTCGCCGCCGCGATTGGGGCTGCTGACCGGATTCTTTGCCGAGGCGGCTTCGGCCGACGTCCAGCACGAAATTGCCAACGCTGTGAACACGTTGCGCAGCGCAGGCGCCGTGATCGACGAAGTACTGCCGCCGGCCAGCTTTGCCGATGTGATTGTCAATCACCGCCGCATCATGGCGGTGGAGGCGGCCACATACCATCGCGGAAACTTTCCGGCGCGGCGGGCAGAATACGGACCGCAAGTGGGTTCACTTTTGGACGAGGGGCGTGCTGCGACGGCGATCGATTATGCCGCGGCGCTGGCGCACCGCGTCCATTTCACGCGCGATATGGAAGCATTGGTGATGCAATACGACGCGCTGCTGACGCCGGCTGCCACGACCACGGCCCCGGGACCGGAAACCACCGGCGACCCACGCTTCAATGCGCCGTGGAGTTATGTAGGACTTCCCACGGTCTGTTTTCCGTGCGGCCTGGCCGCCGACGGATTGCCGGTGGGCCTGCAGTTCATCGGCCGCCGCTGGGGCGAAGGCCCCTTGTTGTCGACCTCGCAATGGTGCGAGCAAGAAATTGGCTTTCAGGGCCGGCCCCCGCTGCTCGCCGAATAGCCGTCGGTCGATTAGGATGGCTGACCGATTCTCGCCGCATCAACGAACCTCGCTGGTCCCGCACCTGATGAGAGACGATTCGCCCATGCATTCGATCCTGGCCCGAACTTTATCCGTCGCGTTGACCTTGTTCTGTCTGACAGAGGTGCGCGTGGCTGACGCTGCCATGCCATTGAAGGTCGGATTCGCGACTACTGACATTACTCCTGATGTGAAGGGGGCGAAGCCGGTATGGATCGCGGGCTACGGCCAGAACCGCCGCGCGACCGGCGTACACGATCCACTCTTTGCCCGCGCGGCCGTATTCAACGACGGCCACAAGAAAATCGCCCTGGTGGCTGTCGACGTGGTGGGCGTTCAATATCCGACGACTGGGGAAATTCGGCAGCAGTTGGACGGGTTCGACTATGTCCTCGTGGCCAGCACTCACAATCACGAAGGGCCCGATGTGTTGGGCTTATGGGGGCCGAATCCTTTTAAGTCGGGTGTTGATCCCGACTACCTGAAGCTGCTGGTCACGCGCGTCGTCGAGGCCGTGCGTAAGGCCGACGCGGCTGCCCAGCCGGTCACAGGCGAATATGGCACGGCGAAGGACGACAGCCTGTTGCGCGACAGTCGCGAGCCGCACGCGCCGGATGGTGTGCTACGCGCACTGAAACTGATGGGCGCCGGCGGCAAGCCGGCCGGACTGCTCGTGCAATGGACTTGTCACCCCGAGGCGCTAGGAAGCGAGAACACTCAGATCACGGCTGATTTTATTTGGCAAACGGTAAAGCGTCTGGAGGCTAAATACGGTTGCCCGGTCGTCTATTTCAGCGGCGCGGTGGGGGGGCTGATGACGACGCCTTCGAATCGTTATCGCGAGTCGCGCGGGATTCCGGATGCAAGCTTCGCCTATGCCGAGGCCTACGGCAACGAAGTGGCCGACCTGGCGATCAAGGCCATCGACGCGGCCAAGCCGCTGGAACTCGCGCCGCTGGCATTCGCGGCCAAGCCGATCAGTGTCCCGCTGGAGAACCCGCTTTATCGCGTAGCACAAATGGCGGGCGTCATCACGCGTGAGGGGCGCGAGTGGACAGGCGATTTCGAGATCTTGGGAGGCCCCGTCAACGGAGAATCCAAGGACACCGTCGCGGGAGTCAGCGAAGTTGCTTATTTGCGTTTCGGCCAATTGCACATTGCCGGCATTCCAGGCGAAATCTATCCCGAATTGGTCTACGGTACGTTTCAGGAACCGGCCGACCCCAATGCAGATTTTCCCGACGCACCTTTGGAAACGCCCGTTATGAAGCTGTTGCCGGGCGACAAGACGATGCTTATTGGGCTGGCCAATGACGAGCTGGGCTATATCATTCCCAAGCGCCAATGGGACCACGCCAAGCCGTTTGCCTATGGCCGCAAGAAAAGCCAATACGGCGAAGAGAACAGTTGCGGGCCGCAAATGGCCGGCGTGCTGTTGGGGGCACTCGAGCATCGCATCGCAGAGCTGAACGCCGCGGCAGGCAAATAGCCACGGACCCACCGGCCAACATAAACCGCAGATCGGAGATCGGCGACGATGAGAATGACCACGCGTAATACGACGACGCTGGCAAGACTAGGCCTTCTGTTATGCTTTGCGGCGCTTGCAACCAGTCCACTGACCGCGACCGAGCCAGAGGATCCGAATCGACCGGGCGCCATTGCCACGTCGGACGTGCCCGTGGTGCCGCCCGAGTTGATAAGTCGGTTGACCCAGTATCAGAACATGCGGAGCGCCGTGTTCCTGGGCTGGTCCTACGAGCAGGGCGCAACTAGTGGCATTCTCATCGGCACCCGATTCGGCAATTCCGTACAGTTACACCGCGTCTACACGCCTGGGGGACGGCGCGAACAAATTACGTTCTTCGACGAACCTTCGACGGGCCGATTCATTCCCCAGGCAAGCGACGGCGCCATGCTCCTCTTGATGAGTAAAGGGGGCAATGAGAACGATCAGGTTTATCTGCTGGATCGTGCC
The DNA here is from genome assembly GCA_036490175.1 of Pirellulales bacterium. Lineage (NCBI taxonomy): Bacteria > Pseudomonadati > Planctomycetota > Planctomycetia > Pirellulales > Pirellulales bacterium. Next base: position 17,229 of record DASXEJ010000259.1, read on the forward strand.
AACTATCGCACGGCGCTGCTGACAGACGGTAAGTCGCGCAACATGCTGGGACCTGTCGAGCATCAAGGCTCGCGCATGATCGTAAACAGCAATCAACGCAATGGCCGCGACACCGACATATATATTGCCGACACGCGCCGCGCGGACAGCATGCAAGTGCTGTATCAAACCGACGGGCAATATTGGGTGGCCACCGATTGGTCTCTCGACGGTGGCCGGCTGTTGATGAACCGCTACGTATCGATCAACGAGTCCTATCCGGCATTGTTCGATGTCGCCAAGAAGGAGCTGAAGGCGCTGCCGCTACCCGTCGAAGGCAAGGTTTCCTTTGGCACGCTGGCCTTCGCCAAAGATGGTCGCTCGGCTTACGTTACTTGCGACGCCCAGGGAGAGTTCTTACAACTGGCGCGGCTTGACCTCGAATCGCTCAAGTACGAATGGTTGACCGAAGATATTCCCTGGGATGTGGCCGACGTGATTGTCGATCCCACCACGGGGGCCGTGGCCTTTACGATCAACGAAGACGGCGCGAGCAAGCTGTTCCTGTTAGAAGGCAAAACCAAGCGCGAGCTCAAGCTGCCGCTGGGCATTGTTAGCGGCGTCGAATTCTCGCCCAACGGTCAGGAGATCGGCCTGTCGCTCGCCCGCCCCGACGCTCCTGCTGACGCGTATTCCTTAAAACTGTCCGACGGCACGCTGACGCGCTGGACCTACAGTGAGGTCGGCGGGCTCAATCCGGCATCGTTCGTAGCGCCGGAGCGGATTCAGTTCTCGACATTCGATGGGCGGCAGATTCCGGCCTATTTTTACAAGCCGCGGACGGCCGCGGCCGATAAGCGGGCGGCGGTCCTGATCAATATTCACGGCGGACCCGAAGGGCAGTATCGTCCGCTGTTCTCGGGAGTCACGCAATACGAAGTCAACGAAATGGGGCTCGCGGTTATTTATCCGAACGTGCGCGGATCGGCCGGCTACGGCAAGACCTATTTGCAGCTCGATAACGCTGAACGTCGCGAGGACAGTGTCCGCGACATCGGCGCGCTGTTGGAATGGATCAAAGGTCGGCCCGAGCTGGATGCTTCGCGCGTGGCCGTGACCGGCGGTTCATACGGCGGCTACATGGTGCTCGCCTCGTTGGTAAATTTTCCGGATCGCATCAAGGCCGGCATCGATATCGTCGGTATCTCGAACTTCATCACTTTCCTGGAGCGCACCAGTCCGTACCGCCAGGACCTGCGTCGCGCTGAGTATGGTGACGAGCGGAAGCCGGAGATGCGGGCCGTATTCGACCACATCAACCCGGCCAATCGTGTGGACAAAATTCGCTCGGCCCTGTTGGTTGCCCACGGAATGAACGACCCCAGGGTGCCCTTTAGCGAAGCGCAACAAATCGCCGACAAAGTGCGGGCCGCCGGCCGTGCCGTGTGGACCGTGTATGCCGACAACGAGGGGCACGGCTTTGCCAAGAAAGACAATCGCGATTACCTGACCGCGGTGGAAGTGCTGTTTCTCGACAAGAACCTCAAGTAACGTCCCCAATAACCCGGCCGAGATTCCTTTGCATGTTGCGGTCAACCGTCCGGTCGTGAGTGGCAATTCCCATCGTATGTCCGATCATCCTTCTTACTTGCGCGTCTTCGCGACGTTCGCCCGCAACAGCCTGGTGCGGGACATGACGTTCCGCGTGAATTTCATCATCGATTGCGTGGCGTCGCTGTCCTGGGTGTCGATTCAACTGGCGTTTTATCTGTTGATCTTCGAGTTTGCTCCGTCGATAGGTCTGGACGGGGGTTGGGGAAAGAACGAATTCTTGGTGTTCCTGGCTACCACGCTGTTCGCCAATAGCCTTGTCGGCGCATTCTTCATGCCCAACCTGAGCGAATTCAGCGAGCTGATTCGCACGGGCAATCTCGACTTTGCCCTGCTCAAGCCGATCGACACCCAGTTTCTGATTTCCTTCTCGCGGATCGAGTGGTCGACGCTGTCGAATTTTATCTTTGCGCTGGTGTTGATGGTGGTGGCATTGCTGCGATTCGACGTGCCGCCGCATCCGGTGCAGTTTCTGCTTTACCCGGTGTATCTGCTGTGCGGCGTGGGGATGCTGTATAGCTTGATGATCGCGCTGTCGAGTCTGAGTGTGTGGCTGGGGCGCAATCAGAATCTGTATGATTTCTGGTTCTACATCACGAACTTCTCGCGCTATCCGATGGAAATATACGAAGGGACGGTTGGCACTCCATTGCGGCAGGTCTTCACGTTCTTGATTCCCATCCTGGTCGTGGTGAATGTGCCGGCGCGGATCTTGGCTCAGCCGCTATCCGCGCAGAACTGGCCGCTGGCTGCTTTTGCTCTGCTGGTTACCGTGGCCAGCCTGGTGGGCTCGCGGTGGCTGTTTCTGTGGGCCTTGAAGAGCTATCGCAGCGCGAGCAGCTGAGTCGTGCGGTGATTGCCTGCGCAGGTGTACCGCGCCTCACGGCATTATCTCGAAAAAACCACGGCCAGCAGCATCAGCGCGATCATCAGCACCACGGCGCCGACAAACCATCGTCCGCTCGAGGCGCGCGTCGAGCGCGGTTTCGGTGTGATGTAGTCTCCGCACGTGGGACATCGCTCGCTGTCTTCATAAACTCCGGCGCCGCAGTTCGGGCATTCGTACAAATCGTTATCGTCACTGTCTGGGCCGTCGGCCTCAACGTCATCACGGTCGTCGTCATCCGGCTCGGGATCTTCCCAATCTTCCAGGGGGCGTTGCGTCATCGTGAAGCTCCGTGGACGCTCTGGTCTGTACGGGGGGCGAGCGCCGCCAGGCCTTGGATTTTACGGTGTTTTCCCGGATCGATCGTCGGCGAGGTGCGCAGTCCGTAGTCGGTTATGACCTCTAACGCGAGGTATTACCTTAGGCTAAGATATGTTAGCGGCGAACGAGGGCCACTTGGCATTATCTCGCCCCAGCTCATTCCCGCCCTGCTTCACCCCGCCACGATCCAGCATGCAACTCGCCTTTAGCTCTAACGCTTATACACAATTTCCGATCGAAGAAGCGATCGCGCGGATTGCCGACGCGGGCTATACCGGCATGGAGCTGTTGGCCGATGTGCCGCATGCCTGGCCGGTGGGGCTATTGCCCGGGCGACGTCAGGCCATTCGCGAATGTTTGGCCGCGCACAATCTGTCGGTGTCGAACGTCAACGGCTTCATGATGAATGCCGTGGCCGATCCCCGTCAGCCGTATTGGCATCCGTCCTGGATCGAGCCGGATCCACACTACCGCGCCATTCGCCGAGAGCACACCAAACGCGCATTGGTACTGGCCAAGGAAATGGGGGCCAAAAATCTACAGACCGAGCCGGGGGGGCCGCTGGCTCCCGGTCAAACCTGGCAGGACGCCGCTGACATCTTCTACGAAGAATTGATGCCCTGCGTCGAGTTGGCCGAGCAGTTGGAAGTTGGGCTGTTGATCGAGCCCGAGCCCGATCTGATGATCGAGAGATTTGGCCAGTTCCTGGAATTCATCGAACGTTTGGATTCTCCCTGGGTGGGCTTGAACTTCGATATTGGCCACGCGTTCTGCGTGGGCGAAGATCCGCAGGATTGGGTGGCCAAGATGGCCCCCTACGCGCGCCATTACCATTTCGAGGATATCGCCAGCACGCGCGTCCACCGGCATCTCATTCCCGGCCGCGGCGCGATCGACTTTCCGGCCACGGTGCGGGCGATTCACGCCACTGGCTACGACGGTTGGATCACGGTCGAGTTGTATCCCTACATTAATCAACCCGACGAAGCGGCCCGCGAGGCTTACAGCTATATGACGCGCGTGCTGGCCGATGCCGGAATCGAGCTACATCGGTCCTAGTACGACAAACGACCGCGTCCGGCGGTCTTCCTTCTTTTCCATTTGTGTCATTCGTCTTATTCGTGATTTCAGGTCTTTTCCTACTTGATCTCGGGGCCTTGGTCTCACTATAGAGATCAGGTGAACCACGAATTACACGAATAGGGACGAGAGTCGGGACAAGCGATTGGGCATGAACGTCCAGGCGTGCAGTTGCGGCGGCGTTGGTTCACGACTTGCGTCTCCAATCACGGCAATCTGCGCTTTCTGTAAACATCCTATCGTGGGTGAGCTGACCGCGTGGCGAGGCCGTCGCTTTTACATGACTGAAGAACCGGATCCCATTCTGTTGGAATCGGACGAACCGCCCACGGCTGGCGTGCGCGCCTGGCTGGAATTGTTTCGGCTGCCGAATGTGTTCACGGCGATGGCCGATATCTTTCTGGGCTTTTTATTGGTCCATGAAACGTTGCAGCCGTGGTGGACGTTTTTGCTGTTGTTGGCCGCGTCGAGCCTGCTGTATATGGCCGGCATGGTGCTGAATGACGTGTTCGACGTCGTGATCGACCGCGAGGAACGTCCCGCGCGGCCGATTCCTTCGGGTCGCGTGTCTCTCCGGCTGGCGCTGCACACCGGCGGCGTGCTGCTGGGAGCGGGCGTGGCGTTGGGTTGGGCCGCCAGTGCCTTTACGGGCGACCCGCGCAGCGGTCTGGTTGCAACCGCTTTGGCCGGGGCCGTGGTGGCTTATGATCGCATTCTCAAGCGGACGCCGGTGGCGCCGCTAGTGATGGGAAGTTGCCGATCGTTGAATATCCTGCTGGGGGCCAGCGCCGCGGCCAGTTCCTGGCATGCGATCCACTGGCTCGTGGCGGCGAGCATCGGGCTGTACATCACCGGCGTCACCTGGTTCGCCCGCACCGAAGCGCGCGAGAGTCGCCGCGGCGTTCTGGCGGCCGCCACCGTTGTCATGGGCGCAGGTTTGGCGCTGTTGGCCTGGTTTCCTTCGTGGGCCGACGCGGCCTTGGCGGTGGGAGACACGCCGCAATACGCACTCGACTTGGGAGCGCGGTGGTATGTGCTGTGGCTGCTGCTGGCACTGTTGATTCTGCGCCGTCCCGCGGCAGCCGTCATCGATCCTGCACCGGCCCGGGTGCAGATGGCGGTGAAGGAGTGCATCCTGTCGCTGATCATGCTCGACGCCGTGGCCTGCTTCGCCGTGCGCGGCGTGTTCTGGGCCGCGATGATCCTGCTGTTGCTGATACCGACGATGTTTCTCGGTCGGTGGATTTATTCGACGTAAACGCTCTCCGCGCATTCTCGTTAGCGCGGCGGAGTGGCTTCTTGCCACGAGCCGCAAACGGCCTATCGAAATCCTAGCGTCGCTACTGCGCGAGCGAATACGTCCCGTGCCCCGCGCGGCGGAGTTTGCCTTCGTCGGCCAGGGCTTCCCATACCGCTTTCGGGTACTGGTTGGGGGGCGTGATCCCTGCGATCGCCGAATGTCCGCCCGCGCTCATCGGGCTGCGGCCGATGCGCGATGCATCGTCGAGCTGCGTGAGCTTGAGCCGTTTCTTGAAGGCTTTGAAGGCCGCTTTGAGAACATCTGGCGTCGGAGGGGCTGCGGCGGCGGGCGCGCTGGCCGCGGTGGCAGGCGGCGGGGGGACGCTGGCCTCGCCAGGCGGATTATCGGGAACGTCGGTCATGATGCCCTTGCTGATGGTCTGGAAGATCGCCCGAGGGGCACTCGATGGGGTGACCCTGGGCTATCCGAATTCTGTTTCATACTACTGCTTGCCGCTCAGGCCGCCAGTACCATCCGAAATCCGTAACTCGGTGCGACATATGCTTAGGAAATGAGCATTTGGCTTGCGCCGGGAAAAGGCGGCTCGGCGCCGGACCGTCGAACTTGTTGTTGAGGTTCGACTTGTATCTTTCGGTTCCAGCCCCAGCGCCATGCGGCGCGAGATTTGCTTCGCTTGGACCCGCTCCGCATTGTGCCCTCGGGCGTCCTCCACCCCGCTTTGCCATGAATAGCTCCTGGCGCCGCATCATCATTGGAGGAGTCTTTTTCGGCCTGACCTGCATCGGTGCCGTTACCGGCTACATGCTGGCCGGCTGGCAGATGCTGGACGCCATCTACATGGTTGTCATCACCGTGTTTGGCGTGGGATACGGCGAGACCAAGCCGCTCGATAATCCGTCGCTCAAGATCTTTACCATGGGCGTGATCATTGCCGGCTGCTCGTCCGGCATCTACGTGGTAGGCGGCTTTGTGCAGATGCTGGCCGAAGGAGAGATCAACCGCGTTTTGGGAACCCGACGTATGTCAAAAGGCATCGAACAACTTACAGATCACACGCTCATTTGCGGCTACGGACGGGTAGGACAGTTACTGGCCCGGGATCTGGCCGCCGCGAACCTGCCCTTCGTGGTGCTCGACAGCAACGAAGGGCGTGTGCTGCAGGCCCAAGCGGCTGGTTATCTGGCCCTGTTGGGCAGCGCGTCGGAAGAGGGGACCCTCGAAATGGCCGGTATCGCCCGGGCGCGTGTCATGGCCGCCGTCCTCTCAGACGATACGGCTAACGTGTTCGTCACACTGACCGCCCGCGACTTGAACCCCACGATTCAGATCATTGCCCGGGCAGAGTCGCCGTCGACCGAGAAGAAGCTGATGCGCTCGGGGGCCAATCGCGTGATACTGCCAACGTTGATCGGTGCCACCAAAATCGCGCACATGATCATCCGCCCATCGGCCGAGGACATGTTGCACGGGAATACGGGCAATTCGCAGCTCAACGAAGAGCTGCGTCAGATCGGCCTGGAGCTGACCGAGATCGAACTCAAGGAAAACTCACCGTTGATCGGTCAGAAGATCGGCAATGTCGAAGTCAGCGGGCAGGGTGGGTTTGTCGTGGTGGCCGTGAAAAAGCCGAACGGAACAATCATCCGCAAACCGGAACCCGACGTTATGTTGGGGCCCGGCGACACATTCGTGATTCTCGGCCATCAAGAGGCCTTGCCCGATCTGGCCCGCCGCGCGAAGCCCCGCGCAGCGATGACTTACCGCGGCGCCTCGGTTTAGCCGATATCGTCGGGCAGCAGTCCGCGCCGCGTAGCGCGGGTCGCTAGGGGGTACTGGGTGTGACAGGCGGAGTCGGCGGCTCGCCAGGTGCGTTTGGGAGTTTTTGCGGCTGCGGCGCCGCGACTACGGATTGGCGATAGTTGTTCGCCCACGCTTCCAATTGCGCGGCTTCGGAGAGCCGTCCGCGCGCGGCCCATGTTAATAGCCACCTGCGCCGTGGCGAGCGCATCCGTTGGGCGATTGGCGCGGGCGTACGCGCCTGCCAGATTTGCATTAGTGTCGAACGAGGGCGCCAGTCGCCGGAGCTGCTCGAAGTATTCGATCGAGGCTTCAACTTGGCCAGTGCGCATCAGTAACATGGCCAGACTGTGAAGCGCCGCTGGATAGTTAGCGTGCTGGTGCAGCGCCGTTTCGTAATGCCGACGAGCTTCCGTGTCGTCGCCGGCCGCTTCCAGCAATGTCCCCAGGCCGTAGTGCGCTCGGGGGAATTCTGGGAATAGTTGCAAGGTTAGTTCATATTCTTCCTTGGCGCGATTCGTCTGGCCGTCGTGTTGCAGCAGACGTGCCAGCCCGTAGTGCGCGGCTGCGACATCGGGACGCACGCGGATCGCTTCCTCGTAATGCTGCTGCGATTCCTGTAGTCGGCCGGCGGACTGCAGCGACTAGGCGAGCTTGAAATGGTTCACAAAATGATTGGGTTGCAGCTCGACGGCCCGAAAATAGTGCGCGACCGCTTCGTCTTTTCGACCGGCCGCCTCGAGCGCTGTGGCAAGATTAAGTTGAATGATCGGGCTATTGGGTTGATTCTCTGCCGCGTCACTCCATAGCGCAAGCTTGTCGGTATACACCGACAAACGCCGCAGATCGATCAAGCTGTAGGCGCCAGCCAATGCCAATGCCGCGGCCAGCGTCAGCGCGAACGGTATTTTGGACTCAACCACGGTGCCGTCAGATGCCGAGGCGGCACGACGCAGCAGTGCGTAGCAGCCGACAACTGTCGCAGGCATGAGGGCCGCCAACACAACGTACATTCGCCGTTCGGCGGCAATCTCGGCGGTAAGGGGAATCAGCAGCGTCGGCGACAACACTGCGAAGATCCACGTGCCGACAAATCCCCAGGCCGAACCCCGGTACACACCATAGACAATCAGGGCAATCAGCAACGAAGTAAGAGCAATCCAGGGCCATGCTGCCGCAATGGAATCGAAGTAGGGGATGTCGTAGTGGATAACCAGCGGCCACGGCCATACGGTCAGCTTCAGATACAAGAAAAGCACTTTGGTCTGTGTGCACCACCATTGCAGGCCACTCACACCCAGTCCAAAACCTGCGACCGGTGTACGCGGCCCATGGAGATTGAATGCAGCGAGCGGCAACCAGGTGAGCGCCAAAGCTACGTACAACGGCCATGAGCTGCCAAGCGCGCGACGGAATGAACCCGCTAAG
>DASXEJ010000260.1 GCA_036490175.1 Pirellulales bacterium
TCATCGGCATGCCGGCTGGATAGCAGTGCCCGATGTCGTCGCGATACGGCTTGTGCTCGGCGGCGTACTGCTTCGCCTCGTCGTACGCGGCCTGCGCATCGGGCAGAAACTTCGGGTACGGCGGCCCAAACATGAACGAACTGAATCCCGCGCTCAGATCGACCGTCCAGGTGCCCGTCAGATCGAACGGCGGCTTCGGGCGCGGCTTCGCCAGATTGTGTGGCGCGAGCGCGCCCTCGGGAAAAGTCGCCGCGTCCGTTTTGTCCTGCGCCCGTACGCACGGCACAGCCGCCGCCAACCCCAGAGCCAACGCAACCCCGGCCGCAAAGCTCGTTCTTATCCGCATCGTTCCCCCCTAAACCGGATGTGCCCGGCACTGTACAAATCTTTTGCTTCGGCGTCAACGCTGCACGCGCTTCGCCGGCACACCAATCCATTCGACAGAACGATGGCGACAATGTATTATTCCGACCGAAATTTGGTGCTGGGGGCGGCAATGGTACAGGCATTCTGCGACTGGCTTTCGAATACGCCCGTCAGCTTGAAAATACAAACCGTGCTGTGGATCATTCCAGCGGTCCAGACAGTTCACATTCTCAGCGTGTCGATCGTGATGGCTTCGATGGCCATGCTCGATTTGCGGCTCATGGGCCTCGTCGGCAAGCGCCAGCCGGTTTCGCGCATGGTCGACCGCTTTGTGCCGTGGGTGTGGCGCGTGCTTCTGATCCTCGTCGCCACCGGGGCGATTCTCGTCATCGGCGAGCCGGAACGCGAGCTGCTGAACTGGGCGTTCCGCACAAAGATGGCGATGGTCGCAACCGTAAGCCTGATCACGCTGCTCGTCCAGAATCGCAACCAGCGCGATGCCGCGTTCTGGGAGAATCACAGAATCGCCGCGGCAACGGTCGGAGCCGTCTCGCTGCTACTGTGGGTGGCAATCGTCACGGCCGGACGCTGGATCGCCTACGTCTGATCGCATCGCCGTTTCGGGCCAGGTGGAAGCGTGGGCCTTCAGGCCCACGAAAAGTGTCGGTCGAGAAACGGCTTTAGCCGCGGGAAGGTTCTGGCAAGGGCGTGCTCAAGGGCCAGTTGCGCGTGTCCACGCCGAATAATTGGGGGACCCTATAGTCGCGATGTCGATCCTCAGGCTCTGCGCATGGCTCGAAAGCACCCAGGTTGCTGCCGCAATTCGCGAATCCACCTGGCTCTTCCCGACGATTGAAACGATCCACGTGCTGTCGATCGTTCTCGTAGTCGGCTCGATCGCGATGTTCGATCTCCGGCTCCTCGATCTCGCCTCGCGTGATCGCAGCGTCACCGAAGTCTACGACGACGTGATGCCCTGGACCCGCGCCAGCTTCGTCTGCGCGGTGATCGCCGGCGGCCTGCTCTTCACCTCCAGCGCCACGAAGTACTACAACAACGTTCCGTTCCGCCTGAAGATGACGGCGCTGCTCCTCGCAGGCATCAACACCGCCTATTTCGAATTCTGGACGCGCCGCGGCATCGCCGCCTGGAACCGTGCCGCAAGCACGCCACGCGCAGCCAAGCTAGCCGGCGGAATCTCCCTGGTGTTATGGATCGTAGTGGTAGCCTGCGGCCGCTGGATCGGCTTCACGAAATAGCTCCAACTACTGAGCTTCGCATAATATAGGATCATTCTGACCATAAAGAAGCCTGTTCCCAGAAGGCGGTGATCAAGGTTGGCCGGCGGCGCATGTTGCGGAGTGCGTGGCG
>DASXEJ010000261.1 GCA_036490175.1 Pirellulales bacterium
AAGCGCGCTGGTGCCAGCTTCCGGAACGTTCGAGCGGAAGTCGACGCCGAGCCCTGGACCCCGCCGGCTGTCGAGTCCGCTCCGTATGATGCGAAGGCCGAAGACAAGCTCTTCCAGCGTCTCGAAAGGCAAATGCGTGCAAATGGCCACGAAGAAGACGTTCCGGACGCGATCGTGGAAGAATGCGTAACCATGCTTCGAGGGATGCACCGTGATTTGAAAGAAGCGGCTGCCCGCGGGGACTGACTCGACACGGCCGAAGCTCGAGCCGTTCACCCAATGACGATGCTTCCTACCGATTGAACAACAACCTGGATGGGCACACGAGAAGTCGCATTCTGAGCTGGATGTTGCTTGCTTGGCGGCCGGCGATCAATCGAAGCCCTGCCCCTTTACAAACGCCTGCTGGGCACTCATCAGCAGGTATCGATCATTGCGGTAAGAGTCCTCTTCAACGTTGAGCGCAGCATTTGCTGTTTTTAGGATTTCTCGAATCCGCGATAGGCTCGAAATCGCGCCACTCTCGATCGCGACGAGCAGCCGGCGTAGCTCGTCATCCATCAAGCTGACCTTTCGTCGGTCGGCAACTTGTGCGTTGCGGAGCGCATCTTCTGGCAAATTCTCAACGAGGTGGCGAAGCTGCCGGCACGCCTCAGCGCGCGCGGCTTTAGAAGAAGACTCTTGGCTGTCGCTGACAAGCCGCCGCGCATCGATGAATCCAGCGTCCGATAGAACCTTGTTCGGATTTATTGCAAGCAGCAGTCGAATCAAGCAGCTCAGCGGCTTCATGGTGTTTCTCCTGATCGTCGGTTTGAAATTCGTCGAAGAATGGCGACTTCGGCCTGCACATATTCGGACCCCAACGTTTGCTGGAGTCGGCCCCCAGGTTTTGTCACAAGGGACAATACCTGAAATATCTCGAATGGCAGCGGTTCCGTATGGTTCCGATCACGGGTTGCGTCTCGAATCAGACGTGCACACGCTTTGAGAGCGGTAACGCGTGCTACAGGGTGAATCGGTTTTTCAGTTCCGAATCGATCGACGGCTTCGCGCAAAATGCTCTGCACCTGATCGGCATCGGTGATCTTGCGATCGCGGATCGCCGCCAACAAAGCCAACAGTTCGTGGTCGATGGACATTGCCGGCTCCTTTCGCCGTGGCGCGGGATAGTTGTTCCCAAGGCTGCGGCTCATTCAGGTAATCTTCAACGTCGGGCAACGGCCAATCGCACGGTCTTGGTATTCGCGAATGTTTTCGATCACGCGCGGGCCTTGGTCCGGCGGAAGGTCGATCGGTGTTGAGCCGTCCAGGAATTCGATTCGACACCCCTGCGGCCTGACTGTGACAGTGGATGCGTGTCGCAGACAGATCGTTACCGGTCCATCAGCGCTCTCTACTTCCATGCACGCACTGCCGAAAGGTCGAAATGTCGGTACTTCCTCGTCGACATCCAGGCCGGAATAGAACAGGTGCAATCTCAGCCCTGGCGAAACATACGCCGGCACTGATGTTCCTTGACGCTTTTCGCGGGACTCGATGGCCTTCGTTACCACGACGTCATACGCGAACCGGTCGCCAAGCTCCTCGCACCGCCTGACGATCCGCCCCTCCGCGTCGCCGCGCATGGTCCTGAGCAAGACCTTTTCGCCGGGCTCGAGCACGCGCGGCGATTTGTACGCCCGGGCTTCGCGGATTTGCTCGCGTGGCCCGATGGGTTGCGCAGCGGCCGCCGCGGCGAGCGCGGGTCGACGGCTTCGAAGTAATCCAAACAGTCCAACAAACGGCAGGAAGAATGTGCGACGGTCCATAGCGGAGCCTTTCAGCAAGAATAGGGGAAACGAGGAACGGTTAAACGCGAAACGTCATTGGCCGATCGCTGGCCCCGAATCCTCTGGGCGCTGCGCCGCGTCGTCGGCCGATTGCAAAAGCAAGTTGCCTAGCTTGCGCAGCCGTTCGGGATCAAGAAACGCCGGACCATCGGCGTGCACATACAGGGCAGCCCCGCCCTTGGGATGCGGCACAAGGAGCATGTAATTGCCAGCGCCAAAACCAAGGAAGTGGGCGTTCGCCGGAATCGCCTGTCGTTCAACGGTAGCCATCGGTTCGGACCTTTCGAAAAAGAGGATCGTCATCACAAACGAAAAACACGTGGCCGATCGCGGCCAGCCTCACATTGTCATTTCGGTATCGGCCTCCCCTTCCAGCTTGGCCGTCGCATGCCTTCGAAGCAGCAGTCCGATGCCCGGCCGCGAGTCATAATCACCCAGGCGCGCCCGCACGGGGTTGCGGCCATGCCCAGCATGTTGGGCGTGGTGTCGGGACCGTCCGCGTCATCGTCGGCCAGAAAATTGGCGAAACGCAGCAGGTCGGCCTCTACCTGGTCCGGCCGGCCGACGCCATAGAAAATCAGAATCTCGTCATTCCAGCGGCAGAGGCTCGTGTAATACGTCTTCTGCCACCAATTAGGATGCTTACCCTGCAACGCCCCCAGCTCCCAGCGGGCGAGCATTTGAGCCAGCTCGGGATAGTTCGGCTCGGGTTCAGCATCCGCCACGGCGTCAACCGCAGCAGGGGCGACCGCGCCGGTGGTGCCCAGCAACGCCATAGCGCTCAGGGCTTCGCGTCGGGTGATCTTCATGCGGCACCACCTTTCTTCTGGCGGCACAGCATGTCGCCCAGGCACGAAACGACAGACCCCCGGATGCCCCGGTCGATGAGCCATTCAAGAAAGCGGACGAAGCACTGCCGATAATCGTTGCGAGCCGCCTCTTTCTTGGTCGCTCCGGCAATTGCTTTCGTTACCTTCGCCGCCCGCAATTGGTCAACCGTCTCTATGCGGCACGCGGTCAAGATCGTCGTGAGGTAGCCCTTGGCGTTGGCCTGGTACGACGGAGGGAGGGCCGTCTGCACGAACTCTGAGACCAACGGACCGATGGGCAGCTTATCGGTGCCGACCGCAGCGGCGCGCATGCGCGCTTCAATGCATGCGCCGAGTGGCAAAGCCGGCGGCAACGGGCGGTCGGCATCGATCAGCCGCATGGCCGCGTAGTGCTTCTCGAACACGTCGCGACGATGGCCAAGCTGCCGATGGCCAGTCCCCGGGGCGATGCGTTCGACGTGCGTTCCGCTGGCTCGCCGCAGCCAACGGAATGTACCGGGCTTGATACCGGCCGCTTTCACGAGCGCGCGAAACTGGTGGTAGAACCGCTTTTGCAACCCGATGACCTTGCCGAAGATCAGCGGCCTGCCGGGCAACCTAATCGCCTCGACGGCTTCGATCGTGCTGGGCCGCATCCCACAGACGTGCGGCTTGCCAGTCTTGTGCTGCACAAGTTGAATCTTGCCATCTGGATTGATGTCATGGAACTTGAGTAGAAATAGGTCACCCAGTCGCAAGCCCGTGTCGTAAGCCGCGGCAATGATGGCCGCCCAATATCCGCTGCGGCTGACCCGCGTATACCGGAAGCGGCCGGACAGGCAAAAGGTGGCGGCGATGAGCCGGGCGATTTCCTCCTCGCTCCAGGTATCGATGACCTGGCCGGGAACCATGATGCGCTTCAGCCGTCGCGGTGGGGCTGCCACCATCGGCGTGGGGGCTGTCCACGCAGCATTCCAAAGGGCGAGCAATCGGCCGCGGTGGCCTTTCACTGTAGACCGGCTCAATCCACTCTCAATGAGAAACGAAAGGAACCGATTGACTGTCGCATCGTTCAAATGTTCGAGGGCCGATGCCTCGCCAAGAAACCTTGAGAAGCGATTGAGTGTGACACGATATTGGTCACGTGAACTGCGGCCTAAATCCCGCTCGGGGAGGTAATGATCGCGGAGAAATTCTGCGAGCGTCAATTCTGGTGAACTGCTGATAGCCGTGTCACTTTTCATGCGGCACCGCCTTGCGTGAGCACTAGCTGGCGTCGGGATTTCTCGCTGATCGACTTTACGCGCGCAGCTGGGGCTGATACTCCAGGGACGCGGCGCCAGTAGGCATCGTTCCAGGTGGCCACAAGATGATTACGGTGGCCGCGCACGGTCAATTGAGCGGCACCGCTGTTGAGCAGGTTGCTAATCCAGCGATTGAGCGATGCGGCAGTCAGGTCGGCGACTGTCGCGGGATACCCAAGGAATTCGCCGTAGAGTTCCATCGATCGCCGTGTGGCCGCCACGTGCTTTCGGCAGAACACGTCGCGCCTCAGCCGATCAGAGACCAGATCGACCAGCAACGGCGATCCGCCGCATGCCGCCGCTTGCGCGGCATGATCATCAGCGCCGGTCGGATCCTCGACAAGCGCCGGAGGCAATGGGAACTGGCTCGGCAGCATGCGCTGGTCGAGGTAGTGCTTCTCGAAGACGTCGGCCCCGTTGCCAAGGTGCTTGTGACCATCGCCAGGCGAGGCCGCCTCGACGAGTGTGCCGCTGGTGCGGCGAATCCACCGCGATGTGCCTTTCAGGCCAGCGGCCTCGGCGAGCCGCTTGAAATGCTCAAAGAATGCCTGACGGCAAATGACGCCGCCAAAGACGCGTTCGCGTTGCGGATGCTCGATGGCGGCCACGGCCGTACTGGCAGCGGCGGACGCTTGCTTGACCAAGGGTTTCTGGGTCTTGCCCTGCGTGACGACGAACTTCCCGGCCCGTAGATCGGCAAAGGTGACTCGCATCATATCGCCCAGGCGAAGGCCCGTGTCGTATGAGACGAGCAGGTAGGCCCGCCAGTAGTCGCAGCGTGAGACGCGCGAGCAGCGAAAGACGCCTTGCAGCGTGTCAGCCTGGGCCAGCAGCGCTTGCATCTGCTCGCGCGTCCAGGCCTCGGGCGCGACGTCGGGACGCTTGATGGGCCGCACGCGGAGCGGCAATTCCTCGACCAGCGGCGGATCCTCGCGATAGGCCGCATTCCAAAGCGCCACGAGCCGCTGCCGGTGACCGCGGACGGACCATTGGCCGTGCCGTCCGTCGCTTTCAAGAACAGCCAGCCAGCGGTTCACGAGCTTGGCCCGCAGGTCGCCGACTGTCGCCGGCCGGCCGAGAAACTTGCCATAGCTCTCGATCGCCTTAGCCATCGCAACGGCGCTCTGCCGCGACATTGGACGCATCAGCAGGTAGTCGGGCAGATACTCGGCCATGCCAATGCCGGAAGGCTCAGGGATTTCAAATGGCCCCAGGGCGAGCGTCGAGCCACCGGCAACGGGCCGGCGCGAGTCTTGGGGCGGCTCGGGCAGCGGTTGCGGTGGCAACGAGTGAAGCTCGAGCAACAGTTCGAACACGGCCCGGCGGATCCTGGCGCTCGGTTTGCCGCCGTAGATCAGGTTGGCCAGCGACTGGTAGGCGATGCCGATCCGATCGGCGAGAGCGCGGCGGCTGATGCCTTTTGCCTTGAGGTGCAACTCGATTTGCCGCAGTGTGGCCAATCCGCCTGCCTGGTTGCTGATCGCCAGGCCGCCGGGCACTTCGATCAGCGGAAACGGTTGGCCATTAGAGGCTCGCTCCGCGTTGCGCTTTGGCGCTCTGCCGAACTGCTGGAACTTGTACCCGTCGTTGGTGGGCACGCGGCCGAGCCAGAGCGGAGCGTCGCCAACACGCATGTGCTCGACCGGCGCATGGCGCGGGCAACTGCACGTCGGGCAACGGCCCTGGATGTACCGGCGGCGGCCGTTCTCGTGAACGCTACGGGGATGAACATGCCATTCGGTGGGCAACGTCGTCATGCGGCACCTCCCTCGGCGCTGAGCAGCCGCGGCGGCATCGGCTTGTGCTGCTGGATCTGCCGCGGGTCGACGTAGTGCCGCATCGCCAGGCCGGCCTTGGGCGGGCGTGGCCGCTTGTTCGCCGGGCTGCGCGGCGGCAAGGGGTTGGCCAGCAATTCCACCAGCCGCCAACAGAACTCGTCAGTCAGGCGGTGAGTGCCACATAGCACGCTGTTCAGATACGAGTGGACGATCGCCAGCCATTGCGCCAGTTCGGCCCGCTTGATGCCAAGGCCCTTGGCGTATTCCACAAAGCGGCCCACGTCGGCTTGCGTGGCCTGGCCGCTGGCGAACAGGTCCCTGAACTCCACCTGGCGATCGAGCGATTCGGCCGCCACGGCCGGGGTCGACAGCGGCGCCGCGAGCAACTGACGCAACCGACCGAGGAACGGAATGTTGATCGGCTTGCCACTCAACATGACCGTGGTCAGATGGTGCGATGTCACGCCCATTCGCGTGGCCACCTCGCGCCGGTCGATGCCGTGGGCCGCGAAGTAGCAAACGATCGGCCAGAGGTGTTCGCCTGGAACCTCGTTTTCGTCGAGGCGGCTCACGAGCTGCCCGGTTAGATCATCGTGGTTTGCAGCAGTTCGGCGGTCGCCGTCGGAATCCGACACGAGCAAAGAGGTTTCGGGAAGTGGCACGGGATCGCACCTTTCTGGCGCGCCGGCAAAAAAGACGAGGAGCCGCTACGATCGCTCGCAAACGACTCCCCGCTAGACCGACGCGCATAAAAAGACCGTAGGCCTCGCTACTCCCTCCTAGGCGGTTCAAGAACCACCCGGCGGCCCTTGCTACCATCCTTCGATGGTCGCAGCTTGGGTTCCGCGCAGAAGCAGCGAGGCCTACGGCCTGTTTCATGAAAAACATCGGTCTATCTCTTGAATGCCCCGAAGGGCTTTAGGGACACGCATATTCCCCGCTCGCGTCGATGGTGTCAACGCGCGGGGCAAAATAAAACCGTCGCACCGCTGATCAACGGCAGAAGGGCCCGGCACAACCGCCAAAAGCTGCCATGCAATGGCCACTGCCTCGGCCGCCAGGGGTCGCCGCAGGAGTTCGTGAGCGGTTTGCATGGTCCGTCTCGATGCGCGCGCAGCTTCGCCCAAGCAAGGAAAAAGGAATGGCCCGCAGGCGGCCCCCGCGAACCTCGCGTTTTTGCGGGCTTTTTTGATGGTGGATGTGCGGCCGAGCGGCCGAAAAAAGTTCCGGAAATATTTTTCGAGCCCGAGAAACGGCCGGTGCCCGCGCTGGCAAATCGCCTCGCGACGATCGATGCCGCAGGGCGCCGGATGCCGAAAGCCGCCGATTCGGTAGAAAGCCGGTACGGAAACTTGCATTTGGAACTGCCGGAGAGAGAATGGCTGCCTGGTCGGCTAGCAGGACGTGCGCTCGTAAGCCATGAAGGCCTCCTGTTTCCTCATTCTCTCGAAGGGATGGTGGATGATGCTGGCTGCCTTCGCTCGATCGATTGCGCTTCTCGCCTGCCTCGGTGCCCTCTCCGCCGCTTCGTTTCGACCGTCGGGGCCTGCTAAAGCCTCGGCGGCCGCTCCCGTCACGCGACCTTGCTGTGAAGCGTTGCTCGCGGAGGCTCGCTGCACCGGATCGTCGAGCTGTACGGCGTGCAAGAATTGCCGCTACTGCGCTCACTGCTCAAACGGCGGGACGTGCGGAGTATGTTCGGGGCGGCAGCCCACGGAAAAGACTGAGCGCACGCTCGCGGCTCTGCGGCCGAACGCGGCGGATTGAGTAGCGGCGAACGCGTTCCGCGGGCGTGCCGGCTGCACGAAGAAGGCCGCAGGTGTGTCCCTGGATTCACCCGCCACAAGCGGTCGAATGGCCTGCGGCCCTCATCCGGAAGCCGAGCGAGGCTAGTGTCGCATGCCGGCGGCCGCCGGAAGCGCCTTAAAGTCGTGTGCAGGGCCAGCCGGGCATGCCTGGAGCTTTGACGAGCTGTTTGACGCTGTTTTGCACGCTAAAACCGAATAAACGGCTGTCCTCGTCGCGCAAGTGCTGGCGCCGTCGAGTTTTACGATTGACATTGGCCCACCGCTATACTATTGTTGCGTTGGTGACCCTCACACCCACGCCTTCGCACTCCATCGAAAGCCCATTCACGATGGCGGAAAATCCTTGTGACGACGCCGAACTCCAGCGCGCATATCAGTTAGCACAGCAATACAAGCCGCTTTATACTCCGACTGGTATTCTTCGCCAGCCAGAGCCAGCGGCCAAGACTGTTTGGACGGTTGGCCTGTCAAATCGCACCCAACCCCTGAGCAGCACCAATGGCAAACTGGAGTCAGCTTCTTAAGGAGATTGATTCGGCCGGCACGACGCACGACGCGATCCGGCGGAAGTACCTGAAGCGGCTCTCAAAAGCGACTGGCCGGAACGTCATCGCGTATTATTCCGGCTGGCTTCAAAAGGGCTTTCTGGCCCAGAGCGGCGTCCCCTTCGATATTAACGACGCCGACAAAAGCGGTTTCATGACCGCTATTCACAAGCTCGACCGCAGCAAGGGTCTCGACCTGATCCTTCACACTCCCGGCGGCGTGACCTCCGCTACAGAGTCCATTGTGGACTACCTGCGCCAGATGTTTCCGAACAACATTCGCGCTATCGTGCCTCAGCTCGCATTGTCCGCTGGAACGATGATGGCGCTCGCGTGCAACGAGATCGCGATGGGTGCTCATTCAAGCCTGGGGCCGATCGATCCGCAGCTAGGCGGAATCGCCGCCCACGGGGTCGTGGAAGAGGCGGAAAAAGCCAAGTCCGAAATCCTTACGAACCAACAAGCGGCAGCGTATTGGCAGTTTGTCTTGCAAAAGTACCGACCGGCATTCATCGGCGATTGCCAAAAAGCGATTACCTGGGCCAACAAAATGGTAAAGGATTGGCTGGTAAGCGGAATGTTTTCAGGCGATGCCGATGCCACAGCGAAGGCCGATGCAGTAGTCGCCGAACTGGCGGACCATTCCCTAACGTTGTCGCACGATCGCCACATTTCGCTCCAGCGAGCGAAGGACATGGGGCTTAAGGTTATTGCCCTGGAGTCGGATGATAACCTCCAAGACGCCGTCCTGACGGTGCATCACGCGATGATTCACACCCTCGCCGCTACAACCGCGATCAAAATAATCGAGAACCACCTTGGCCATAGGTTCGTCACCACCGCCAACGCGCAGCTGCTAGTATCTCACCAATCGTAGCGGCGCCGGCCTGCACACGATCTTAAGGCACTTCCCGAACGGGGGAATTATCCTAGCGAGTTACGGCTCGCGCTCGACCGACGGAAGCACCGACCGAACAACTTCTGCCTCTGGAAACAGCCCTCGACACTCATCGATATTCGGGGCAATCGGTGACCAGAAGTAGACGGCTACCCCTTTCTCGCCAAGCAGCCAGAGGCCGCCTGGAGCCGTTGTCGGTGCGTCATATTTGCGCGTCGGCCGTTCGACCATAGCAGCCGGCCCTAAAAAATGGATTCCCTCCGACGCGGTTATCGCCCGTTGCCGCTGCCTGATCCACTCCAGGGAATAGCCCACCCAGGCCAGCGGCGCGGACGCCACCGCGATCAAGACGAACAGCGTCCGAAGCCTAAAGGCGAACCAGCGGCGGCGGGGTTTCTCGGGCATATGGGGCAGTATAGCCGCAGCCAAAGCGGTTTGCTCGCGACGATCAAGACCCCGCGCCAGCCCTTCTGTGCTCCCGCCGATAATCCCGCGGTGGCTCCGGCTACTTGTCAGCCCACAAGCCGCGTCCGGCCGCCCTGGCTTCCCGTTCGGCTTGTTCGAAGGCCCCAGCCGCTAGGCGCTCGCGACCGGTCTTACGGATTCCGGTCGGTGCTTGACAGCGACCAAGCCAGCGCCACGACGTATCCTATGAGGGTCCAGCCGAGAAGCGCATTCACGACGGCGATCGGCATTCCGTTCGGATGGCCCCTGCCGGCCGCGATAATCGCCGGTAGGAAATACGCGCCGAAGGCCAGAGCGAACGCTAGCGCGAGCCCGAACATGCCAACCAGGAGCTGCCAATAGGTCAGCGCGATGATTCCAAAACCGATGGCGACCACGATCGCGGCCGGTACGGCGTAGTCGCGTTTTTGCTTCGGGCGGGCATCCGGCCTTGGCGGTCTGGCCTGAACCGCCGCTTTGATTTCACGCAACGTCATCGATGTTCGCGGGGCCGGTGTCACTTCGTGGCAGTGCGGACATGAAATCATCGCTCCGGCAAGCGCGGCCGCCACTTCGCCGGGCCAACCGCAATGAGTGCAAACAAAGCGAATCGCATCAGTCACAGTGCAACGCCTCAATAACGGGCCTATTGCAGCGGCGGCCGACAAATCGAACAGGGCTCATATCGCTGCTTGGCGTCGCTCAGCTTCATCTGGATGTTCGACGATCGAAGATACCGGCAGCCATCGACGTGGTGTTTGGTGCCAGTGCGCGTGACGTACACAGTGATGTCGGTCGTCGGCCTGCCGGCGGTCGGCACCGCGGGCTCGACGGTAGCTGGCGCCGTCTGCTGCGGTGGTTTTGGTTCTAAAACCGTAGCCGGCGGTCCCCTTGCGGTGGGCACGTCCGGAGCCCAGAGGCCGCGGCCCTGCTCTCGGGCCTCCCGCTCGTAGCCGAGGAATTCGTCCATGCGTTCGAACGGGTACTTCACGTAGGCATGGCCATAGCCTTCCTTGACCAGTTCGGCATTGAAGTCGAGGTTGTCTCGGACCCGGAATACGTAGGCGAGCAGCCGCCCGTAATGATCCCTGTGCCCAGTCGCTGCGCTGTTTTGATCGCTGACCAGGCGGATTCGCTCGCCGTCGAGGCTGGCGTGAGTGAACCGCGATGCTTCCTGGCCGAAATATTGGACCGGCTTTCGAGGGTCGACGGTTTCTGGCGTGTCGACCCCAACCAACCGAACCCGTTCACCGTTCTCAAGTTCAATGGTATCTCCATCGACGGCCCTCTTTACGACCGATTCAAACGGTCGATAGATTCGTTGACCGCCTGGCGCCGCGGCGACTTCCGCCGTCGTGGGCCCTATCGGATCGACGCTTGTAACGAGATCCTTTGGGTATCGAATCTCGCCGCCGGTTACGCCCATTACCAGCCACGAATCACCATCGTCTTCGTATCGAACGATTGGGTGGCTCAGGCCGCCCTTCAGCCAAAGCTTGAAATGAGCCGGCAGCGTTGGCAGTGATGGACGTAAAGTGCGGTGCGGAGTAATGATCGCGAGAGATTGCTGATCGTCGATCGCGGCCGGCGGATCAGTTCGATACGACGTGCGGGCAGAGGTGCGGGCTGTTTGCCGGTAATCGACGACAAGCGGTGTCTCGGGGGCCGACGCGGGACTGACATACGTCGTGCCACCCGAGCCGGGAGCGCTTCGCGTATGGGCGCGAACGTAGGTTCCGTCCTTGCGCGTGTATGCCCGGACATGCACGGTGCCCGAGCTGCGATACGAGCTGCGACCACTATGGACACCGCCGCCACGCGCGATGGCGATCGACGGAATCAAGGCCGCGATGCAGGTCAGTGCACACGCCAGGAAACGGAGCATAGGCCACCTTACGGGTGAACGGCGGCAGCGATCACAATGCCCAGAGCGATGATGATGGCGGCTAGGATGATGCCCATCGGAACATTGCCTTGCTTGATTAGTTCCCACTCGTCAACTTTGCGCGTTGAGAGTGTGAACATTTTCAGGGCGATGATGATGCCGAATCCCATGCCAACGGATCCGACAATCGCCCAGCCGAACGTGATGGCATAGGCCTTGAAGATTTCGTCCATGAGCTTCGCTCTTTGATGACCGTCAGTGAGGCGGGTTCAAGGTATAGGGGCGGCCTGCTGCGAGCAAGACAATTATCCGCACTGCGGTGCTGTTACCGGGTCAGAGCGGCCGAGCGCGACAGCGGCTAACAACTCAGCAGTCCTTTGCCTGTGCGGACATGCAGGCATGTGACCAGGCTTCGGCCGCCGTTGATCCCGTGACTCGTATCTCGTCGGCTCCCCGGTGGCAGTAGACGACCCACGTCCGGCCTGTCGCAGTCCTGAACGCCACGTCGCCGATGCTCCATCCTTTGGCGTGGAGCGTGGCCATCGATTCATCGACGGTCATTGCGGATTTCATCATCGGGGGCCGGCTGCTGATTGCTTTGCCCCAGGGCGCGACTGGGCTGCATAAAGTCCTGCTGTGCCGGCCGGCCAAGTATGGGCTTTTTCTGCGCGTAAAATCTTACGCCGCCGTCAGACGGTACCATGCCGGTTCCGGCTGGTCAAAATGTGACGACCTGGAGGCCGACAGCATGGACGCCAACGATCTGACGACCGAGCAGGCTGCCAGGATCCGCGAGGCCCTCGTGCCGGCGATGGGGTACCTCGGCCGGCTGCGTGAGCGGATGGACAAGACGGGGTTCACGCCGGACGACAAGCTGCGCGGGCTGACGTCGTCCGCCTACGAAGCCATGCATCATCTGTGCGTCGAGCTGCATTACCTGTCGTGCAGCGGCGGCGTTGGGCGACGGCGCCGACATTGAGGACTGCGCGTCGTGCGCTACTGATTTAAGTTGAAGAACAATCGCGGGTCAGTAGACGGCGAAAGAACAAATGGCTCGGCTGGATTGCCAAGCACCCGCGCTAGATCCTCTGGCCGATATTCCCCGGTTTGAGCGAAGTGCTCATGCATATCAAGGACCCACTGCGGCGTCTGGGTGCGTCGAGCAAGGCCTTCGAGCATCATGGAATCATTCACTGCGAGTCCCTCCGTGCAACGGGGCGCTGGCTATACGGGCGATGACTTATCGCCTCATCGAGCCCCTTGTGGCTGACCCACCGAAAGTTCCGATCAGCAGATACTACGGCCACCTCGATCGGGCCGCCGCAGACCTGAGAGAGCCAAGAGAACTTCATGGCCTTAATTGTAACGAAGATCGTCGAGTACACCCAGTCGACCGCTTCTCGCAACGGCAAAGCTCCCGGCGCCCCGAGCATTTGCGGCTGGACTATCGCGAACAGTTCTTCGGGAGTCCCAGACCATTTTTTTGAATCGATAATAGCCTGAAAGAGCTTGCCGTCGATTCCGAAAATCAGTCGTTGCATTGAGTTCGGGCAACCCCAAAACGCGTACTCGCCGAACGATATTTCCCTCATCTGGATCGCATCAAGATGAGGGCCGTAGATCATTTCAAATGCTTTGGGGGTTCTGTCCGACAGGACATACCCTCCGATGCAAAAACCGCCGCTGACTTGCTGGAGTCGGACGAGTTCCCTCTCTTCCGCTTCTGACCTGGGATTTATTCGGCTCAAATCCCGGAATCTGGCGATCGCAGGGGCGAAGAGACCGGTGTATGCCGGCCAAAACGCGTCGCACCATCTGTCGGCCACATCCTTAACGCTAGCCGCCGCCTTTGCACCCAGGCTGTCGGATAACTCCGCGATCATTTTTCGATAGCTGGTTGTCCCAAGTCCACCAACGCCCCACATCGTAATCCCGAGCGTGCTGCCTTGGCCAATTTCAAACACCTTTTGTTCGTGGTGGAAGTAATGGTCGGGCATGCCCTGCTGTTGCCAAGTCGACGTACTATCGGCTCCCAACACGACGCCTTCGGAACTGACGTAACACGCCGCAATCGTCATGGGCTACCTCTGTCGACTTCGATGCAGGTAAGGCCGAAGCTATGCACTAGGTCGCGCCCGGTATGTACCAAGCGCCTCAGCCTCCAATTGGCCCGCAACAGACACCGGGTGTCACTGACACCTGATCCCACCTGTAACAGCCCGTTTTTACTCCCTCTGGGCTAAGAAGGCAAATCCGCAGGAAAGCCCGGAAAAACAGGCCTGGAACGCGGCTTTAGCTCACCGCGTCGGCGGCCAAGCGAAGTTTTAGAAGTCCGCTGCTCTATCCGATTGAGCTACGGGCGCGTTGAAGTGAGTGCCGAGGCGGTCGGCTCGGCAGACGTAGTATAGCGAGAGTCGGTTTGGCGCGCGATGCCCCCTGCGATGGGTTTTGCGAGGATGCGGCATGCGAATGGGGCCGAAGCGGACATTCACCCGTCGGCATATTCGCTCGGAACGGCCTGGCTGGGCAATGTTTCGCGCCTAGCGGCTGAATCGGACGGGGCGGCGTTGGCCAGGCAGGTGAGGGCGATGCGAATCTGGTCGTACGAAACGCTGCCGCCGAGTTTTTCGAAGACCGGCTTGAGACGTTCTAAGCCTGTTTCTTCCGCGGCTTGGCGGATGCGATCGAAGAGTGCCTCGCCGACCCAGGGAGCCGGATCGCAGACGCAGTGCTGCTGCAAGTATTCGGACAAGTATTGCACGGTCGTCGACTGGGCCCGGCCAATGCTGCGAGCGACGTCTTCCAGCGATTGCCCTTGGCTGAACAGCTCGAACGCCTGCCGCTTGATCGCATTGGGCGGGCGGGACCCAGCGGCCGGTCGCGCGCGAGCCGGCCGGGGCGCGTCCACGTCGGTGGCCAATTCGTGGCGCTGGCAGTAGTCGACGATGGCCGGCAGGAACTCGGCGGCATACTGCTCGCACTTGGTCGCGCCGACGCCTTGCACGGCCAGCAGGCCCTCGCGCGTGCTGGGCCGGCGCCGGGCCATGTCGCGCAGCGTGACATCGGAAAAAATGATGAAGGGCGGCAGCCCGCTCTCATCGGCCTTCTGACGGCGCAAGGTCCGCAGCGCTTCGAACAGGCCGCGGTCGACGCCTTCCCAAGCATCGACTTCCACCTGCGCGGCTCGCCGTGGCTGGGCCGAAGGCTTTAAGAGCTGCGGAGTGATCTCGCCGC
Organism: Pirellulales bacterium; assembly: GCA_036490175.1. Taxonomy (NCBI): domain Bacteria; kingdom Pseudomonadati; phylum Planctomycetota; class Planctomycetia; order Pirellulales; species Pirellulales bacterium. Next base: position 14,535 of record DASXEJ010000261.1, read on the forward strand.
GGAGCAATTGCCGGCCGCTGGGCGTGACGTGCAGCACGTCGAATTCGCCTTTGCCCAGGAACTGCTGCTCGGTCAATTGCTCGATCCAGGCGCGGACATTCTGGCGGCTGTGCTCGGCCAGGATGCCGTGCGTGCTGAGCTGATCGTGCCCTTCGCCGACGATGCGCTGCTCGCGCGAGCCGACCAGCACTTGCGAGACATAAGCCGCTCCGAACCGTTCCTTCACGCGTAGCACACAGGAGAGAATCTTCTGTGCAATCACCAGCGAGTCGGCGACGAATTCCAGTTCGTTGAGGCAGACATCGCAGGCGTCGCATTTGCCTGGGTCCAGTTCCTGGCCAAAATAATCCAGGATCGCCCGATGCCGGCAGTGGATGGTGGCGCAGAACTTTTCGATTCCGGCCAGCAGCTCATTGCTGGCTTGCACGGCCTGCGGATTGGAGTCCTGTTGCAGTCGCCGCCAGGTGACGAAATCGGCGGCCGTATAAAACAAGTTGCATTCGGCCTCGAGCCCGTCACGACCGGCGCGGCCGCTTTCCTGCTGATAGCTCTCGAGCGACTTGGGAGCCCCGGCGTGAATCACGTAGCGCACGTCGGACTTGTCGATGCCCATGCCAAAAGCCACGGTGGCCACGATGATTCGGGCCTGATCGTTGATGAACGCGTCTTGATTGCGGCGGCGGTCTTCGTCGGCCATGCCGGCGTGATAAGGGAGAGCCCGGTGGCCCAGGTCGCACAGCGCGGCACACAGCGAATCGACGTCGGCGCGGCGGATGCAATAGATAATGCCCGACTCGTCGCGATGCCGCTCGATGACCTCGCCGACCTGCCGCAGCAGCTCGTCGCGGCGAAAGACGCGATACACCAGGTTCGGGCGGTCGAACGAGCCGACCAGCACGTGCGGATCGGCCAGTCGCAATTGCGAGACAATATCATCGCGCACGCGGGGCGTCGCGGTGGCCGTATATGAGTGGATGCCGATCCCGCCGAACGCTTCTTTGAGCACGCTGAGCGAGCGGTATTCGGGCCTAAAGTCATGCCCCCACTGGCTGATGCAGTGCGCCTCGTCCACGGCCACGAACGAAAGCTTCACGCCCTTCAGGAATTCAAACGTCGGCCCGCTCATCAGCCGCTCGGGCGCCAAATACAGCAGCTTGAGCCGGCCCTGGCGCACGTCGTCGGCCACTTGCCGCCGCTCGGCAGGCGAAAGCGTGCTGTTGACGCAAGCGGCCGGCACGCCGCAAGCCTTGAGTGCGTCGACCTGGTCCTTCATCAGCGAGATCAGCGGCGAGATCACCAGGGCCAGCCCGCTCATGTGCATAGCCGGAGCCTGGAAGCAGAGCGACTTGCCGCCGCCGGTGGGCAGCACGACCAGGGAATCGCGGCCATCGAGCACGGCCTGCATCGCCTCGGCCTGCAACGGCCGAAACTCGTCGTAGCCCCAATATTGGCGAATGATCGACCGAATCTGTTCCA
>DASXEJ010000262.1 GCA_036490175.1 Pirellulales bacterium
AAATTCCTGAAAGCCGCGGTTTCCAACATGCCAAAAGAAGACAAGGAATATGTCTTGTCAGCCGTGACTGCGTTTTCGGAAGCGATGAGCTACGAAGATCCGGAAGACGATAAAGACGAGGATTTATCGAGGCTTGAGCAAAAAGACAGTGAATATCCACATGGCAGGCTCGCGAAGTGGTTCAAGAAGAGGTAATTGCACGTCGCTCTCGGGTTTGAATTTTGCGCCGCCGGCCGCGTAATTCCCGAAACTTTTTCGGCCCTTTAATGAGGTGGCGCTTGCGCTGATGGTGCTCCTCTCCACCGATGTCATGCGCTTTCAGCTTGTCGATTTCCTTTGAGGCAAGGTCGGCCGCTCTCTCCCGTGCCTTAACGCTCACTGGCCGGATATCCGTCGACCGTAATGCTTGTTCGACCAGTCGACGAATAGCTTCTGGGCCGACGGAGCATCGGCCTGCGCCGTGATCCATGCATCCAAGGCCGCGAGCTGTTGCGGTTGCATGCGCACGCGGCCAACACGGAACGCGCTTTTCAGGAAAAAATACGGCCAGATGCGGGTCTGATGCCGGCAAAAGGGCGGCAAAAGCCCGCTCTGGTTCAAAGGGTCAACCGCCACCGGGCGCCATCTCAATAACGCCCGCATGACATCGAGCCTGCCGACGTGCTGTGATACACAACGCTGACGGCAACGGTAGAATTCTCTGCCAGAGGGGGCCTCGATGATGCGACGCGATTTGATGGCAACGCTGGGCGAAACAACGTCGCCCTTCAAGTTCCTGCAGTTAATAGCTGTCCTGTGGATCGCGTGGCCGAACGGCGCCATCGCCGACGACTCATCTCCTCGCGCAAATGCCGTCACGATAACTTGCCAGCAAGCGCAGCATCAGATGATCGCCGGCACAACCCGTGCCAGTTTCCGGACCGAAGCGAAGTGGACGACAACTCAAAAGGGAAAGCAGTGGTGCGCGAAACTCGATGCCGGCGTCAAAGTGGTGAAGAACGTTTCCAGCTCCTATAAGGAGTGGCACGTTGCCGCCAATGAGAAGAATTGCCAGGCGGAAGCGGATCGGGCCAACTCGGCCGTCAAGGGATTTGAACAGGAGCACATCGGCGATGCGACCAAAGTGCTTCAGGACGCCACCGCGAGGCTAAACCAGCTGAGGTCCGACTTCTGTGCCGATAGCGAAGCTGAGGCCATAAGAAACGGCAATGCCGCCGTCGACAAAGTGTCCCAGGACGCAGGAACCAGCTATCAGGCAATGGCCGACAAGCGTGACTCAACGGGACATTCGCACAACGTCACCTGCGACTGCGCTCATTAGCTGCACCGCCAGGGCATCAGCTAAGCCTGAAGGGCTCCGGTGAAGCCGAAGAAAATTTGTCTGCCTAAAAGCGAATGCTCCTGAAGCAATGCCAACCAATGTTCGCCGTTTTATTTGGCTTTGGTGGGGTCATCTCGCGATTGCCCTGGTTCAGATTCCACTCTTGCCCCCGCCCAACCCAGCAGTCACACGGTCGGCTCAAATGGCGGTAATGGCAGGCGTGTTCGCAATCACGGTTGCTGTGCTGCTTCCCTTCTTTTGGTTAGCGGTTTGGGGGAGAAAGAACTGGGCGCGATGGCTGTTGTTAGTGGTCTTCGTGGCATCCAATCCGATTTTCCTTATTCCTAGTTGGACGCAATTGCCGCCGCTAATCATTGGAATGGGTTGCCTTTCACTCCTTATGGAGGCAGCGGCCTTCTATTTTCTGTTCACTGGTGACGCCCGTGGATGGTTCAAAGTGCAGAGTTAGAAATGGCGATAGTGTCATCGATATTGAGCCAAGCGATTATTGTCGCGATCATGGTTCTGTTTGTGCTGGCACGCGCCCCGGAGTTTTATCACGCGCCGCACGACCATTCATCTGTCCTGCAAAAGGTCCATAGAGGTCTGGTCAGATTCCTTCCCAAGGCGCGCGCGAGGATCGCGCCACCATGAAGACCGCCAAACTTAAAGGCGTCGTTCTCCAAAAACATTAACGTGGCCACTGCTCGAGCACGCGCGTGCGCGGCCGGCCTGATCGGCGGCCCGTTGCCGTCGTTCAACCGCAAGACGTTCAGAGCGACTGCGCCATGATCTGAGCAGAGATAGAGGCCAACAATGTGCAAGCAGAAAAACTTGCAAGCGAGAACGGTGCGAAGATTGCGCAGAACGTTGCCACTGGTTAGCTGAAGCGAGAGCAGTTGAATTGTCAAACGGCAATTCCTCGAAGGCCCCGATGAAGTTCGCCTTTCCATTTTGGATCAATGCCGCCAATCGCACAAAGTATGAAGGTCTTGGCTACGCTCCGTCTTAGGGTTGCCTAAGTTCGTTGAAGACAGTGCAATTAGTAGGCATCTGAATTCTCGCAGCGCCGAAGGTCACAAACGCCATCCAAGGCAGCGAGAGTTCTGTGAAGACCAACCGATCAAAAACGCCTGTCAAATTTTTCACGATCGCTCAGATCGCGGAATTCATGGAAAGCTCCGAGCGCACCGTCCGCCGGTGGATCGGAAACGGCTGGCTTATTGCGCACCGCATCAATGGGCTCGTGCGCATCTCACAGACTGATTTCCAGACCTTTTTGGCATCGCCGCTCCTGTCCGCGGCTGTCATCCCGAGGCCGCGCGTGGCACGACGGCGGTCTCCCGAGAAAGGGAGAATCCCATGACTGCCCGTGCGAAATCTCGCATTTCCCCGAAGCCTTCGAACGGCCCTTCCGGGCCAACGGTGGAAGCGGTTCTTCAGGCGCTGGGCCGTTGCACTGCCTTGTCCCCAACGCGTCGCCGGGATCTGCGTTCGGCAGTCCTGCGTGTCGCACAGCTGCTCGGCGCTGAGCCGGCCGCAATCCCGCTTTCGCTGGAGAAAATTCAGGCCGGTCTTGCCGCGATAAATCCCGTGGCAGCCGGGGTGACCCCCAAGCGCTTTGTCAACATCCGCTCAGATTTTCTGGCAGCCGTCAGGGCGAGCGGCGTGCTGCCGATCAAACTTCAGGCAAAGGCGGCGCTAGATCCCGCGTGGTCGAATCTTTTGTCCAGTCTCAGCAAGGGGCATCATTTGGGACTGATGCGCCTCGCTCGGTATTTGAGCAACGAAGGCATAAGGTCGGAGGAGATAAACGACCGGGCGATCGGCGAGTTCATATTGGCTGTTCGTCAGGGATCACTGCACAAAAGGCCAAACGTTCTTCATAAACAAGTGACGCGGATTTGGAATGAGGTCGCAACCTTACGAGGACTGCCGGAAGTAACGGTTCCATCGTTCCAGCGGACTGCGAAACGCATCAAAGAATCGCTTTTGCCGCGCTCTTTCATCCAAGACAGGGACGATTACTTGGCCTGGTGCTCGGTCGGCGATCCATTCGCCGTCGATGCACGCAACAAGCCTTTGGCACCGCGGACTTTAAAACTTGCAAGGGACCAAATCCGTGCGGCGGTGTCGGCCCTGGTCAGATCTGGCGAGAAGCTCGAGCGTGTTCGGTCTTTAGCCGATCTTGTAACGGTA
>DASXEJ010000263.1 GCA_036490175.1 Pirellulales bacterium
CACCGACTACCAGGCCCGGCGGTTGGCCATTCGCTACCGCACCAAGGGCGAGAAGGGGACGCAGTTCGTCCACACGCTCAACGGCACGGCCGTCGCCATCAGCCGCGCGCTGATCGCCATCCTGGAAAACTACCAGCAAGCCGACGGCTCGGTCCTCGTGCCCGAGGCCTTGCGGCCGCTGGTGGGAAAAGATCGCATCGCGCGTTAGCGGCGGCCAGTTCGGCCGATAGGCGCGGGGGCACTTGTGAAGCCTGCCCGCTGATCGCGGTTGTCGAGACGCACCGCCTGCTGCCGCAATTGATCCGGCTTGCCCGCTGGTGCTGCATGCTCACGACGGACTTGCCTCGTTTTGCTAACGCGTCACGCTGGGTGAGAATTGAACCCCGGACGGCGCGTTCACCACCGCCTTGTCCTTGATCAGTGTTGAGAGCTTAAGGACGGCGCGCGTAAAGTCGGCAAGTTGCTTTGTATGCCGAGCGTCGACCCAAGTGTAACGGTCGCGAAATCTGCCGACGTAGCACGCCGACCTCGGAACGTCGTGCTTGCAACCGACGCTAAACCAACCGGAAGGAATTTCTTTAAGCGTTTGTTGGGCGTCGTTGACCTCGTAAACCACTTCTTGCGACAGGCCGGACGGGACGCGATGGCGGTCCATTCCGTAGCAGATGAAGTACGATGGATGATGAGGCGAGCACTCAAGAATTCGCCAGTCCAGCGTGTCGGAAAGGGACTGCATGACGGCGAAAAACTGGTCCGCGACACGCTGGCCGGAGGCCGCGTAGCCATTCCCGGTGGGGAACGGCTCGCTCTGCCAGTCGTCGCCGCCAATCGGATCATGACACCATGCCTGCGCGATCTGCTCGGGGCACTCGGGCGTGGAATTTGTCCGGCACTTTACCAGCGGGACCTCGAGGACACAGTCGTGTCGAAGCGCTTCGGGCTTCGCGAACGTTAAGGGCGCTACCAGCGTCGGCAGCGGAACATCGAGGTAGAACTCGCAGCCGGCGCCCGCGCAATGCGCTGCGCCGCCATCCGTTCCCTTGGCCGCTGCGTCCTGCGGCCGGGTGCCGACCACCACCACGCTTTTTTGCTCGCTCCAGACGCGCGTCACCGTCACACCTGCAGGAACGATTACGCGAACCGTAATATTGTCCCCGTCCTCAACGATCCGAACCCCGGGAACGGGCTTATCGACGGGGAGATTCTTTTCTATGACGCCAGCAATCACATTGGCTTCGATTGATGTGTCGGCCGTCGTAGGAACCTGCCCGATCAATGTATGAGCCAGATCATTTGCCTTCTTTTGCCCCATTTCTTCGCCAAAGCCGAATGCGTTGCGATACGCCATTTGCAAGAGTTCTAGCGACGTGTCGTCGGTGATGGGCGCGGTCGCCCACTGCCCTACGACGGTGCGCGTGCCGGTGAGGGCCGGCTGGATGAAAAAGTTCGTCGAGGCGCCCGGCAGGAACCCGCCGGTGCCAGTGTCGGCGGCTTGAGTTGTACCCGCTTTGATCGCGACCATTGATGGCAGTGTATACGGGTCGCAACTAAACATCGCGATGTTATTCAGCACTTGCTCGTACTGAAGCTCCGTCAACGTGTTTGCCTGACATACGGTGCTTCGCCGCAGTTGCATTTGCGTGCAACCGCCAGACAGAGCCATGGCGGCACACAGCGTTAGTCCGCAGAAGAGACGTGCTATCATGATTCCAACACCGTCCGCCGGCCAATGAATGCAGCAAAGACTCGCGATAGGCCAGCCCGAACAAGCGATCGGCGGCCCCGGTAGACACCACGACCGGCGAGCGCCCAAACGATCGACCGATCCAGAACAAAACTTGACGCAAAGAGCAATCTTGCGACGGAATGTCGGCTAAATGCATCAAAAAGAACCGATCGTTGCGGATCGGGCCCGAGGAACTGCGGCATCTCGTGGGAAAGACCGCACCGCGCGCTAATGGCCGGATGCACTCGCCATGACGCGGGCCGCTCGGGTGCCACTTCTGGCTTTGTCCAGCAGTGCCGAGCGAAGGAGATGGTGCGGCCGTTGGTGACCTCGCCCGACGAAGAGTCATGGAGAGAAGCCGCTCGGCGGGATCGCACTGCTGGACGAGCCAGCAGTGGCACCCAGAGGCGGCCTAGACAGGCCCGGTCGATTAATTATTCGCCATGATGCTGGCCGCTTCATCGCAGAGCTTTTGGGCTTCGGCTGCGGTCGGGGCTTCGGCAATGGCGCGGACGATGGGCTCGGTGTTGCTGGCCCGCACGAGTAGCCATTTGCCGGGCCAGTCGAGCCGCAAGCCGTCAAGGCGATCTTTC
>DASXEJ010000264.1 GCA_036490175.1 Pirellulales bacterium
TAGTGGTCATCACCTCCTGCTACGAAGTCTCGCCAGCTAGCGGATTAAGCTGGCGGAAGAGGATTTCTACAGAGCAGGTCATTATTGGCTTGCCGGAGATAGCTGACGCGGCGAAATTCTCTCTGCGATGTTCTCGGCAAGCGCGTTGAGAAAATCGCCATCGTGCGCCGCGGCGAATGTAAGCTGCCCGACGCGAAGGTCGTGAGTTCCTACTTCGCCGCGGCTCTGGCGCGGGTGCGGGCGCCTTTTTTAGCGCTTGCGACGCGGGCTTTTTTCGGCCGGGCTGCAGCGGCCTGACCACCCAGACGCCCCCCCTTTTTTGCCGGTGACTTGTCGGTGCGCTTGCCCATTCCGCTGCCACCGGGCATTTTGCCGCCATGATCCATCTTATTGACTGTAGCCCAAGCACGACGTTCGGCCTCCTTTTCGCCCACACCACGGGCTTCGTAGCCCTCTTCGATGTGCGAGGCTCGGCGTTTCTGCTTGTCGGTGTATTTTGATTTTGCGCCGCGGGGCATATCGCACCTCCACGAGGAATCGTCTCTTGGAAACTACGTCGACAGACTTCCCTGGATCGCCCGTCGCCAGGGAAGGCGTAGCGAAAGTCATGCCAGATGGGGCTCAAATTCCGCGAACATTGCACCCCCAGATTAAACCAGCGGCGGCAACGTCGAGATCAAGAACTGCGTCTGCGTAAGCCCTAGAAAAATAATGGCCCGTAGCACGCCGCCGGATTTTCCGACGGAACGCTGCGGGCCAGGTCGCTTTGCGCACTCAGAGCATTACCAAGTCGCGACTAATTGCGATTATCGTTCGAATCGCGATCGTCATCACGATTGTCCTGCCGATTCTGGTCACGATTCCCGTCGCGACTGTTGTCACGCTGATCGGCACGCTGTGCCGTACGCCGATCATTGAAGTCGGCACTGTCGCCTAGCGTCACGCTGACGTCTTTTTTCCGGCCGTCATGACGTACGCGGAGAGTAACTTTGTCATTGAACTGTTTGTGACTCAATTGCCGCATCACGTCGCGGACTGAATCCACGTCGTGATTGTCGATCGCTAGGATCTCGTCACCCCGCTGCACTCCGGCCGACGCGGCGGGGCCGTCGTTGATGACGCGGGCGACTGTCAAATTGCCGTCGTTATCTTCTTCGAGCGTTACGCCCAGGGCCGGATGATGCTCGTTGATCGACCAGCGTTGGTAGCCAGTCCGTCCGCGATTGTTGGCTTGGCGGGCGTCGCTGCGAAAGCGGCCATCGCGCTCTTGATAGCCATTCTGGCGAGGCATCTGGTGAGCCAGGTCCTGGGCAGAAACGAGATGCGACTTGATGGTTTGATCCTGTCCGTCGCGTCGGATCCTGAGCGTGACGCGATCGCCTGCCCGGTGATCACGAAGTTGTTCGCGGAGGGCGTCCCGGCTCGACACCTTATGGTCGTCGATTGCCAGGATTTCGTCACCGGAACGCAGTCCGGCCTTGTCGGCGGGACTGGCGGACCAGACTTCGCTGATGACAAGCGCGTCGCGATCGTTGGAAAGATCCACGCCCAAAAGGCCTCGACCAGAATTGTCGCCAACGTCGTCCTGACGCTGCGAGTCGTAGTTGTTACGGCGTTCGTTCGATTCACGACGGGTGAACTGTCGTTCGTCGCCATAAACTCGTTCGCGTGGGGCGAACGTCACGTCGATCGATTTGTCCCGACCATCCCGCGAGACACTGATCGTCCCGCGCTCGCCCGGAGTGACGCGATTAATGCAGCGGACCACATCCCGATAGGAATTCACCGGGCTGTCGTTGATCTTGGTGATGCGATCCCCTTCTTGCAGTCCCGCTTGTTCGGCCGGGCTATCGGGCAGGATATCGCGAATGCGGATCCCTTGTCCGTCGCGCTCGCTAAGCATGATGCCCAACGCGGCATGTTCAGCCCCGCGATATTGAGTTTCGTCGTCATCGCGATCGGCTTGCCGTTGTCGATCGCTATCCTGGCGGTCTTGCTGCGCATTGTTTTGCTGGGCGTCCGCTTGTTGAGCATCGCGTGATTGGTCGTCGCGCGCTGCGACAGGTGCTGCGGCGGCGCACCATAGAACCGCCAACGCGGACGCGCCCGCCACAGTTGTGAGAACTTGTCGAAACATCATGCACTCCTTTTCCAAAAAAGCGACACAGGGGGTAAGATCGCACAGTCATGCGTCAGTCGCGCTCGCGACCGGGAGGAACCTCACGCGCAGAAAAAAAGTCGTGCGAGGATCTGGAAAGTTAAAAAATATCGATGCTGTGACATTTCAGCGGAAAGAGCCGCCTGCTCTCTTTGACGCCAACAAGGTCAAAGGCTGTCCAACGTTGTGCCCGCACGGCATGTATTATTTGTGTGCCGTATGAGCAGCTTCTTTGGCGAATTTATCAGGGGCCTGATCGAACTTTTGTTTGCAGCCCACGCTGCAAAAAAGAAATGTCTGGCCGCCGTATTCGCTCTTTGCGACGGCATTGCCGGACTTTACGTCCATGCCGCAAACGGGATCCTTTGCCATTTCAATTCTCCTTTTTCCAAGTGAAGACGTGGCGAGTTTGCGCTCCCGGCTGAGAATGTCCGGGTCGATGAGCTTGTCACTGGCCTCACCATTGCAACTCGCGTTCCGATCGCGCGCGCCATGACAGTCATGTCATTTGTGCCTGCTACTCAGCATGCGATGACCGATCCGGAACGTCCGCGCGTGCAACCACAGCGCCATCTTGTGTCTGCAATGCTGGCAGTCGCGAATCGTCGCGAATCAAATCTGTAATGAATTGCGCGACCACATTTGCAACGGCCGCAACCCCGCGACTTATGTGTCGCGAAGTACATCCTCGCCCACGCTTCCTGCGGCGGCGGAAAAGCCCACAGCAAGCGCCGGGTAGCCCCATTGTATTTCGTCGATTGCGCGATTCCCTCGGGGTACAGACTCGGCGGGCGAGGTGTTTTATGCGCGATTGAGTCGGATCGATAAACCTTGAATAGGGGGCAAGTCCGAACCTGCCAAGTAAGACGACCGTCGAAATTCGACGAAGCTCGATCGTACTCGCTCTGACCAGCAATCTAGCGGCCGATCATTGAGTTGCGTATCGGAGTCGCCGTGGAGGATGCGGCTCCAGGCATGCCAGACGCCGACAACAGACAAAAAAGGCACCCGCGGGGCTCGCCGCGTGTGCCGGTAGCAGGCCGTTGGTTGAACGTATCCGCTCACCAGGGCTTGAGCTTCCAACCCAGGACGAAGCCCATGCCCAAGCACCACAGCGCGACAACCTCGGGTCGTTCGCGGGCGTACTCACGGGCATGGGCGACCAAGTCTTCAGCCGGTCGGCTGACGACGGACGTGGCGCTCCTGCCGTGGGTACCAGATCCCTCGTGATGGGAGGCGCGCGGCGAAGCGTGCTGCGTATTGTGATGATCGTCTGTGGTCGATCTTGCTTTGCGAACCATAAGTCTTGTTCCTTCCAAGAAAGAAATGAAGAATTCCTTGCGAATGCGCAGATGCGACGGCGTATGCGCCGAATCATGCGCGTCTTGGCCCATTAACGCTTGCGTAGGACCAATCCAGCGATGACGCCCGCGAGCAAGCCTGCACCGAAGGCCAACACAACCGATTCGGCAGGGCGGGTACGCACCATGTCTTCCACGTCCGAATAGCGCTCGCGCATTCTATTCGCGGAATCGGCATAGGCGTCTTGCACGGACGAGACGGCGCCGTTGGCGTATCGACGAGCCGTTTCGGCGGCATGCGACAATGTCGACGACCCATCGGCCGTCAGTTCTTCGAGAAAATCTTGCACCGACTCGCGGGTCTCGCCCGTCTTGCGTTGGATGAGGCCCACCAAACGATCGACATCGCCATTGAAACGGCGCAGGTCATCGCTGGTGAGTTCTCCCCAGTGTTGCTTGAGTGTTCCTTTGAATTCACTCCATTGTCCCTGTAGTATTTCTGCGTTGATCATTGCGATCTCCTTTGAAATAAGCCTTTGTGACTCCGTTTGTCGTTCCCGATAATTGTGAACAGCTGAGTGGGCTGCGAATCGAGAATCCCCTCACCTGTCTAAAGAGTTGCCCTAGACTTTCTCGATTGGTGGAGACATTTGCATATTCCGTGCCACCCAGCGAGAGACAGCAGGACCTGGGCGGGAAAGTTGCCTGCAGGCGCTGTATTGGCAAGATTTAAAAGAGTCTGGCTGCGTTACGTCGAGTTCAATTAGCGGAGCACTAGCAATGACTCGCACGCGGCCAATCCGCTCGGCAATCGGTCACACGCCAGGGGCGTAGGGCTAAAGAGTCCCGATTTCCCTCGGCTGAAACGATGCTGCGCGCCTTGGCACACGCATTGCAATCACTTGAAGATGTGTCGAAGCCAAAGGCTGAGCACACCGCAGTTCGTTGGTGACATTATTAGAAAAACATTCGACGGAGAACTCCGATGAACTGGGATCAAGTGAAAGGGAACTGGACGCAATTTCGCGGCAAGGTGAAAGAAAAGTGGGGTCAATTGACCGATGATGATCTCGACGTGATCAACGGCAAACGAGAGCAGTTGGCCGGCAAATTGCAAGCGAGATACGGTTACGCTAAGGAGCATGCCGAGAAAGAAGTGGACGAGTTCTGCCGCTCGGCTTGATGAGAAGAGAAGCCCTCCCTTTCTGACAGGGATCCGATGGATGCAGGGAATTGATGCCCGGTCCCCTCGCCATTCTCTCCCTGCCGGAAGGGGAGTTTGAAAATTGAAGCGCGCTTTGGGCGTGAGATAACGCCCGGGGCTAAAAACGGCCGCTGATGTGTGCTCCACGCAGGCGGCCGTTTTGCTGCGCATTGCAGTGCTGCTCGATGTGCTTTTTTGCGGCGACGCGATAACCAGCTTCCCAAGCAGAGGTCGCGTGTCTCGCCGAATTCCTCGGAGTCGTTGGCTGCTGCTTCCATATCTCAAAACCAATGGCACTGGCATGCAATGTGCATTCATCTCCTTGCAGTGCCCTTTTAGCCGGCAAGCAAATATCACAACCCCCCGCAGTTAGTTTTTCAAGGAGCCCTGTCATGTTGTACTGGACACTAGTTTTTCTGGTGGTTGCCATGGTGGCGGCCGTATTCGGATTTACCGGCATTTATATTGCCGCGGCTGAAATCGCCAAGGTGTTATTCGTGATCTTCTTGGTGCTGTTCATTGTCAGCCTGGTGGCGGGTGGCTTGAATCGCCGACCGCTGGCGTGACCTGCTCGGCGGTGACCTGCCGAAAGGCGAGTGCCGAACACAGGCCCAGGGTCGATGTTCAGAACGTCGATGCTTGGGCCTGCTTTTTGCGCGGAACTCTCCTTTTTTGTGCCGGCAGCTGATGTGCGCGTTTCAAACTTCCGGAACGGCGGGAGTGGACAAAGGTGTGTCGAGGGGGCTAGCCTCTCGCGAGATTTCCGTAAGCTCTTGCTTGGCGCGCTGCAATTCTTCATCCGTGCGATTTTCCAGATCCACGAGGCTGGTGCGGGCTTCGGTGATGGCACGAAGCAGCTCATCGAGTTTGACTTGCATTGCCATCGCGTCGCGGTTTTGCGTATTCTGGATCAAAAACACCATCAGAAATGTGACGATAGTTGTGCCTGTATTGATTACGAGTTGCCAAGTGTCTGAGAAGCCGAACAAGGGTCCCGTTCCTCCCCACGCCACCACGACGAAAAGTGCAATCAAGAAAGCCCAGTTGGAGCCGAGCTTGTCGGCAATGTTGCGCGAAAATCGGCGAAATGAATCCTGCATATGCCTTCACTTTCGATTGAGAAGAGTTCGCATGGAGCTTGTGCAGCTAGTCCGCCCGACATGGCAGGAGCACTTTGAGTGCCGCGGCACGGAGGCTCAGTGCTTGACAGCGAACCTGGCGGTGGCCGGATGCGAGTCACCCCGAAAGGCATCCGGCCATTGGTATAACTCCTAGCCAAACATAGGATTATTCCACGAGTCGCAAAGCGGATGACCGATTGTTGCCTACCATCTTAAAACCGAGCGTTTCTTAGGATCCTGGTCTAACCAGTCTGTAAAACTCGATGATTGGAATCGTAGACGAACTCGGTGCGCCGTCGCAAGGTGCGCTGAAACTTCCCAATGGCGACATTCGATGGTGCCTTTGGGCGCCCCATCAAAAGCGGGTATCGCTGGCGCTATGGCATGACGGCCGCCGGGTAGTGCATCCCATGCACAGTCATGCAACGGGCCACTTTTTCTGGGAAGAGCGCGATGCTATGGACGGGCAACGCTACGCCTACCTGGTGGGGGATGACACGCGCGAGTTACCCGACCCGGCGTCGCGCTGGCAGCCCGATGGCGTTAACAAGCCGTCGGCCGTATTTGATCCGAATTCCTTTCGATGGACCGACGCGGGCTGGCGTGGCGTCAAACCCGAGGCGCTGGTCATCTATGAGCTGCACGTGGGCACATTTACGCCGGAGGGGACATTCGACGCTATCATCGGGCGATTGCCCGCGCTTATCGATCTCGGCATCACGGCCATCGAAATAATGCCGATCGCGCAATTCTCCGGAGCGCGCAATTGGGGTTACGATGGCGTCCACCCGTACGCCGCGCAAAACACATACGGCGGTCCGCAGGGGCTGCAACGACTGGTCGATGCGGCACATCATGCGGGAATGGCCGTGTTGCTCGACGTGGTCTACAACCATGTGGGGCCCGAGGGGAATTATTTGGGGACCTTCGGCCCCTACTTCACCGATAGATATCACACGCCGTGGGGGCAGGCTCTGAATTATGACGGGCAGGATAGCGATCCCGTTCGCAAGCTGGCCCTCGATAACGCGGCCATGTGGATTCGTGACTTTCATCTTGATGGGCTGCGCCTGGACGCTGTGCAGACCATCTATGATACGAGCGCGCTGCATATTCTGGCCGAACTACAGCAAACGGTGCAGCAGATCGCCGACGCTCAAGATCGACGGGTCGTGGTGATTGCCGAGACAAACCAGAACGACGTGCGGCTGGTCGCGCCGCGCGTGCAGGGAGGATACGGCCTCGATGCCCTTTGGAGCGATGATTTTCATCATTGCGTCCACACGCTGCTAACGGGCGAGAACGATGGATACTACGCCGACTTTGGCCAGCCCGAGCAGCTTGCCAAAGCCCTGCGCGAGGTATTTGTCTATGACGGCCGGTACAGTCCGTTTCATCGACGGCGACAGGGAAATCGCGTCGGCGAAACGCCGCGCGAGAAATTTGTATTCTGCGTGCAGAATCACGATCAGGTCGGCAATCGGGCCTTGGGAGATCGGCTGGCAAGTTCGTTGTCACCGGCGCAGCAACGGTTGGCGGCGGCTTTGTTGCTGCTCGCGCCCGCGGTTCCCCTCATGTTTATGGGAGAGGAATATGGCGAGACGCATCCCTTTCCGTTCTTTTGTTCATTTGCCGATCCGCGGCTGATCGAAGCGGTGCGTCGCGGTCGACGCGCGGAGCTTGCTTCGGTGCGGTTTCGCTGGCAAAGCGACCCCCCCGACCCGCAGGCGACCACCACCTATACCAGCACCAAGCTCACCTGGGACTGGGCAAACGATCAGCACCGTGCGGGACTTCGCACGCTGTATCAGGATTTGCTCTGGGGACGTCGCACCTGGCCGGCGCTTTCGGAGCGCCACGTGAGCCGCGCCGAGATTATCCGCAACAGCACAGGGGACCCATGCTTGGTGTTTCAACTGGGCGCGGGGAGCGAGTTATTGGTATGGGCAAACCTGTCACCGCAGCACATCGACGTACCCGGTCAGCCATCCGAGCACGCGGCGATTCTCCTCTCGACGGCGGCAACGATGTATGGCGGCGAACGCGCATGGCTCGCTAAAATGGCAAGAATGGAACCATACGAATGCGTGGTCTGGGGCCCGGCGACCTACCCTAAAACTTCGCCGCTGCGCAGCAGTTCTTAAAGGCAGTTCAGCCGGTGCCGAGCAACTTGAGCCTTGGCCGCTACGACTTTGATGGCGGCGATGCCGGCTTCCGCTCAGCCGCGATGCCGTAACGCGCCGGCCCAACATGCCGGAGGCAAATCATCCTCGACTACTAGCGCATCTACTACCTCGTACCCTGGCACGAGCCGCCGGCAAGAATGGAAAAGGAACTGCTTGGCGTAAAAGGTGCCGACAACGCCCGATAGGACCACGATGCCCGTGCGACCGTCCCAGTCGAGTTCGATGCGCTGGCCCGTGGTTGGCATTCGTTGCAATAGCGAGGCCAGTATCTGCCCTTGCCAGGACTCTTCGCGTCCCTGCGGGCCGTGCGGCATCCTTACAATGCGTTTATTGTGGGAGGCGCGAGCGGCAGAGGAAACAGCGATCATTTAAAATGCGTCCTGGAGATCGGAAGGGAGGAGGGAACTTATGCGGCGAGTCGGTCTTTGACAGCAAATTTCGGACCGAGACGGGACAATCGTTACCGCCGCATCCATAGAAGCCGTCTTCCTCAGACTGTCGGCTTGAATTCCGCAGCGAGGGCGCTCGTCAGGGCACCTTTGCACCATCAGAGACATTGTTGCTTCATGGCGACGGCCGGCCTCGAGGCGACCAAACTGGCCGGACGATGCACAGGGGGATGTACACCCGCGGATCGTCCGGTCGCGCATCGGGCCAAGAATTGATCGACCGCGAACTGCGTTTCTCCCGTTTCAATGCCGGTGATTTTGTCCCGCGACCTTTTGCTAGCGTTCCGCGTGATGCCGCGGGTATAAAACTTGCATAATCGACAGAGGCAAGTGCGATCGGGTACGCAATTGTCGGTTCAGCGTTGGTCCAGTGCCTGCGAAGAAGGTGCTTCGCGGCGGGTGATTGTCCGTTGCGCGAGCAGGGTTCATGGGTGGCGACGTTTGATCTAGGGCGGGATTCTGCGGCGACAGCCTTCCAGTACTTCAAAGTGGTTTTAATGCCTGCCGCGCGCGACAATCTGAATGGTTCTGTGCCAAGCTTGGATGTCATCGTCGTGGGGGGCGACGCCGCCCGCCTGCAGTTATTGGCAAATTCGCTTACAGGCGGCAGCCAGCGGCCAAGGATTGCCAGCAACGGTTTGCACGCGATCCGTCTGTTCTTACAGCAGGCGCCGGACGTGGTGCTGGTTGATTTAGACACGCCCACCGATGACAACGTGCCGATTTCGTTGCTGCTGAGGGGGCTGCAAACCGATCAGCGGGAGGTGCCGATCATCTCAATAACAACTCCCGCCGATGATCTTGCTCGCAGTCGTGCGCTTTCGTCTGGCGTGGATGCATTTTTGCCGCAGCCTTTGGCGATCGACACGATGCAGCGGTTGCTGACGGAGTTGCGTTCGCTTGCGGCCTCGTCGACGGCGGCTCGGGGAGCTGCGAACACGCGATCCCGCGCCGAGCGTTTGCCGGCCGTTGACATGACGGCGGCCCTGGGACGGCTGGGGGGCGACAATGAGTTGCTGGGCGACCTGATCGGATTTTTTTTGGAGGATGCCTTTCCGCTGCTGGTGGGAATCCACGAAGCCATCGAAAAAGAAGATTGGGATAACGCCCGCCGCCGTGCGCACAGCTTGAAGGGGCTGGCCGCGAATTTTAGCGCCTTGACCGCCGTGCATGCCTTGCAGGCGATCGAGACGTGCGACCCGGGGTCGGAATCAACGATGCTTGCCGCCGCCCGCGAGGTCGACGGTGAAATCGCGCGTGTCGCCGCGGCGCTAGTAGAGTACCGAGAGGGTCGTGGCGAAGTTGCTTAGTCGGCGGCCACATGCGGGCTAGCCGATTTTCGGCACCGTGGGAATTCCACCGTGAGTTTGGAAACCGTCCGCGGCAGCCAATCGTTTACGTCGCGTCCTCATTGTCATCGGCATCGGTGCCGCCGTCGTCGATCTTGATCTGACGATCGATGGACAGACCCAAAGCACGAATCTTGTTGCGCAAGCTGCCGCGAGTTATGCCCAGCCGTTTGGAGGACTGCGAAATATTGCCCTGCGTCTTGCCGAGCACGCGGGGAAGAACGTATCGTTCGACCGCAGCCACTACTTCTTCGTACAAGTTCTCGCCGTCCTGCTCTAAAAGGCGATTGACATGCCCTGTCAGGTCGTCGCCTGGGCTTTCCGAGTTGGTGCTTGCAGCGGAATCGTAATTGACCGCAGCCATCGGGAGGAATTCCGGCAGCAGTACGGGCCCGACGGTATTCAATAGCGACTGACGTATAACGTTCTGCAACTCGCGAATGTTTCCCGGCCAGGCATTCTTCAGCAGGATGTCGAGCGCGTCGGGCGAAATGCCTCGAACGTCTTTGTCCAGTTCCGCAGCGAACCTGCGCAAAAAGTGATCCAGCAACAGCGGCAGATCGGCCGTGCGAGCACGCAATGGGGGCAACTGGATTGTCAACCCGCTCAAGCGATAGTACAGATCCGCGCGAAACTCACGCGCTTCGACCATCTGCTCCAGGTCGCGATTGGTGGCCGTTATGACGCGAACATCAGTGGTAATAGTATGATTGCTGCCCACACGCTCGAACTGTTGTTGTTGCAAGACCCGCAGCATCTTGGCTT
>DASXEJ010000265.1 GCA_036490175.1 Pirellulales bacterium
TGCAGGGCCTCGGTCGCCGCAGTGGTTTGAGCAAGCTGATTGGAATTGTCTGAATAGTCAGACGCATTCGCAGCATAACCTGCTCCATACCCGCCTCCGTAACCTCCGCCTCCATAGCCGCCTCCGCCGTAGCCGCCATAGCCTCCGTACCCGCCCATACCCATTCCCATTCCGAGGCCGTAGCCGAGTCCCAGGAGCCCGAGGCCGCCCAGTCCTCCAAAGCCCAGTCCGCCGAATCCTAAACCACCGTATCCCAGGCCGCCGTATCCAAGTCCGTAGCCGCCGAACCCTTGATTAAAACCGCCGGCGAAACGTTGATTCGCGAACGCGCCTCGTCCAGCTTGAGTGGCCCCCAGATTTCCGCCGTGTCGCGTCAAGAAGTTGTTACCGCCGGCAGCGCCCATCGCGCCTCGGCCTGTCGTGCCGGCTGCCATCCGACTGCTCGCACTGACGCTGTGGCGTGCCGCAAAGCTCTGTCCGCCGCCGTTGCCACCGCGGCTAATTCCGGAAGAGCTAAAGCTGCGCGCCCCGCCCCCGCCGGACGCAGCACGATAGCCACCGCCGCCTCCCCGATACCCACCACCGCCCCCGCCGCGGTAACCTCCGCCTCCCCGCCCGCCTCCACCACCATGCCCTCCGCCCCCGCCATGGCCGCCGCCGCCACGCGCGTAACTCATGCTGCTGAAGTTTAGAACTGCTAGCGCAACAAGTAGTGCCGTGACGATACGAGATGGTCTGCGCGTAATCATTGTAAATCCTTCTTTTCGCGAGTATTCAATGGTGCCCAGCTTGTGACGTAGAACTAATGCTACGCACTCGCAAGGGATGTGCCATTTCCTGGACGTCACGCCAATTTTCCGGGTATTTCGTCTCCGGACGTCCTGTGGTGCAATTATCGGGGTAAGTCAATCGGTGCCAGGCGGATCACGGCGCGTGTTTGGCTATCAGGCTGGTTGCAAGCGAATCGGCCTGGTTTCCCCCAAGAGCGGCTTCGCATATACGCGATTTCGGGCGCTCAATCCCCTACAGCGACAGGAATGCCCGGCCGGCTAATGTTAGCTATGCCGCAACGGCGGACTGTTTCGCTCCGAAGCGGTTAGAATGGCCGGTTGAGCAAAATGCCTACACGTGGCCGATATTCAGCACATCCGCGCTCCTGTCGGCGACGACTTTCTTTTGGGTCGGCCGCGCTTGTGTCACGCGACAGTTTCAGGAAACCACCGGCAAATTCGCCTGATTGACGACGCCTACGTTGATCAACTACGCTACCGGACCGGTGCGTGTCTCATGGCCCTGCCGCGGCAGCGGGCTGGTCGGCGCGGGCGAAAACCCTTCAGATCAAGGGCCGGCAGTGCTACTGTTCAAGAAGAGATTTCTGGCGGCCATTCGCGCCGGAGAAAAGACGCAGACCGTGCGGTTGTGGAAGCACCGCCGCATGAAGCCCGGACAGCGCAGCTATATTCCCGGCGCAGGGTACATCCAGATCGACTCGGTGGATGAAGTCGATTTGGACGAGCTGACCGACGAAGACGCCCGCCGCGACGGGTTCCAGAACGTCGAATTACTGCGCCGCGAGATCGTGCAGTTGTACGCTGACCAACTGACCGAGGGCTATCGCACGTATCGCGTTATTTTCCACACCGTGGAAAAGGAAACGATGAGTGATGAATGCAAAATGCTGAGTGGCTAAACTCACACTCCGGTCGCTCGACTCGCCTGTCTCGGCGTTCGTCTGTCTGACCAGTTCAGCGTTTCGCATTCATCACTCCGCGAGTCGGTTACTCTTCTTCCTCGTGCATGACGGCCTTTTCCATAATTTCCTTCAGCGCGTGCGGCGGCACGACGTCGTAGCGGCTGAACTCCATCGTGTAGCTGCCTTGGCCGCCCGTCATGCTCGACAGGCTGCGCGCGTATGTGGTCACTTCGGCCAAGGGAACTTCCATCGTCACGGTTTGCAGGTCACCGCCGGCTGACTCCATGCCCAGCGGTCGGCCCCGCCGGCTCGACATATCGCTGTTCACATCCCCCAGCTTGTCACCCGGCACGGTCACGTGCAGTTTGACGATCGGCTCCAAGAGCGAGGGCCGGGCTTCGCGAAACACGTTGCGAAAGGCCATCGAGCCCGCCGTCTTGAAGGCGGCTTCCGAGCTGTCGACGGGGTGATGCTTGCCGAAGAAAACTTCCACGGCGACGTTCTGAATTTTGAAACCCGCGATGACGCCTTTTTCCAACCGCTCTTTGAATCCCTTCTCGACAGCCGGCAGGAAATTGTTGGGGATGGTGCCCCCTACGATCGAGTCGACCCACAAAAAGTTGCGGGCCGCGTCGTAGTGATATTCGCGCATCGAGGGAAATCGCTGTTTGGTGGCGTACTCCTCGAGTTTGCTTCCCTCGGGCATGGGGTAAATTCGAATATGGACCTCGCCGAACTGGCCACGGCCGCCGGTCTGTTTCTTGTGACGGTAGCTCCCCTCGGCCTGGGTCTGGATCGTCTCGCGGTAGGGGATCTTGGGCTCCTTAGCGTCGACTTCGACCTTGTCGCGGCGTTTGAGTCGCTCGCGCAATAGCTGCAAATGCAGCTCGCTCATGCCGGTCATCACCAATTCATGAGTCTGCTGGTCGTGGTCCAAACGGAGCGTGGGATCTTCTTCCACGATTTTGTGCAGCGCGCCGGAGAGTTTCCCTTCGTCACCACGCGTTTTCGGCGTGACGGCCAGGCCGACCATCGGCGTGGGAAAATGTATCGGGGTGAGCGTAATGTCACCCAGACAGGTGCCAGTGTGCAGCTCTTCGGACTTTGCCACGGCCACGATGTCGCCTGGGACCGCCACCTCAACCGGCTCTGTAGTGCCCCCCTGCACGCACAGCGGCTGGTGAATCTTGACCGGCTTTCGCGCGGTCGAAGCGTGCAGCGTATCGTCTTTCTTGAGGGTCCCGGACAAGACCCGCATATAGCTCAGCCGCTGCACGAAGGGATCGATCCGCGTCTTGAAAACCTGAGCCACGACCGGGCCGCTGGGGTCGGCATGAATCTCGACTTCGGTGCCGTCGGCCAGCGTCCCGTGGCGGATGATCTTGTCAGGCGGCAGCGCGCACAGCGCCAAGGCATCGAGAAATTCGGGCACGCCCAGGCCGGACTTGCCGGCCACGCAAACGATCGGAATTAAATTGCCAGCGGCCACGGCCTCGACGATCAGCCGTGAGATCTCTTCGGCCGTGGGGGGTGTCCCCTCGAAGTAGCGTTCGGTGGCACCTTCGTCGACTTCAATGATCGACTCGATAAGCGAATCCGTGAGCGACTTCGGATCGACGAGCGCGCCGGTTACATCGGCCGGAGGATTAAGCGTGCTGGCCACGCCATGGAAATCGTGCCCGCTACCCAACGGAACGTTGAGCGGCACGCAGGCGTTACCGAACACAGCGCGTATGTTCTTGAGCAACTCAGGGAAATCGATGTGATCCGAGTCCATCTTACTGATGACGATGATCCGTCCGAGGCCCGCCTTGCCGGCTTCCTGGAAAACGCGGCGGGTGTTGACTTCGACGCCCGAGTGGGCATTCACAAAGATGGCGGCCGTGTCGACACCGGCCAGGGCGGCAATCGTTTGCCCGATAAAGTCTGGATAGCCCGGCGTGTCGATGACGTTGAAAATCTTGCCGGCGTGGTTGAAGT
Organism: Pirellulales bacterium; assembly: GCA_036490175.1. Lineage (NCBI taxonomy): Bacteria > Pseudomonadati > Planctomycetota > Planctomycetia > Pirellulales > Pirellulales bacterium. Next base: position 3,674 of record DASXEJ010000265.1, read on the forward strand.
GAATCAGACTCGATTCGATCGTGTGCTTATGGTGCTTTTCTTCTTCGTCGAAATCGCAGACGCTGGTGCCGTTCTCGACGCTGGCGGGATGTTTGATTGCACCTGTTTTGGCGAGCAACGCGTCAGCTAAGGTCGTCTTTCCTGCTGACCCGTGCCCACAAAATGCAATGTTGCGGATGTCCTCGACCTTGTGCTGAGCCATGAAACCATCCTTTGGGCTTGATGCGTAGTAACGTGGACTGCCGCGCGGCAAGTGCGCGAGGCCACGGGAACAACACCAAAAACGCTAGTTGTCGGTACTCCTCCTTTCGGCAGCAGACAGCGCCTCGCGCACGGTGAACTTGGCGTCGTATAAAGCGCGGCCAATCACACAGCCTGCCAGGCGCAGGGCCGCCAGCCGGCACACATCATCGACGGTATGCACGCCCCCGGAAGCAACGACCGGCAGACTGGTGGCGTCGCGCATCTCGGCCATGGCGGACAGATTTGGTCCGCACAACATGCCGTCGGCCGCGATATCTGTGTAGATGATCGCAGCGACGGGCTCGGACGTGAATTGCCTCGCCAGATCCGTGGCCGGCACGCTGCTGGTCGCGAGCCAGCCGTCGGTGGCAACGTTTCCATCCCGGGCATCGATTCCCAACACCAGCCGGCCGGGAAACTCTCGACACAAAGCACGGAACCATTCGGGCTCGCGCAGCGCGCGTGTGCCGATCACCAATCGCGACAAGCCGGCCTGGAGCAACGTGCGAATCGTGGCTTCGTCGCGGATGCCGCCACCTAGCTCGCACGGCACATCCACCGCGGCAAGTATTGCCTGCACGCTTGGCAAGTTCGTGGGTCGGCCATCGCGCGCGCCGTCCAAATCGACGAGATGCAGATACTGAGCGCCTTCGGCGACCCAATGCCGCGCCATGGCAACGGGATCGTCGCCGAAAACGGTCTCACGGTTGTAATCGCCTTGTTGTAGGCGGACACATTTGCCGCCGCGCAAGTCGATCGCCGGCCAGATTTGCATACCGCGTGCATCCCCGCGCGCAACCAAGACAAAGGACAAAGTTCAAATATCGCACACAAAAATTCGACTAGCAAGAGTTGCCGCGTACGAGAAGCACGTCAAAACCTGGCGCGCAGGGCAACGCCTACCCTGACAAGTATACGCCGCAGAGTCGGCCCGAGTGTGCCGCGTACGAGGGCCCCCGATGAAGGCGGCCAACAAGGGCCGCCGCGGCAGCCTAATTCTGGTTCACGCCGTCGCCGCCGCGCTCTTCCTTGTTCAACAGGCGGCGCAGATAGCGGGCCCGCTCGATATTGCGGTCGGCCGTGTCCAACTCGCCCCCGGTGATCTTCTGCAGGTGGGCGGGCTGCGTGTAAATGAAGAGCTTGTTGACCGTGGGGATTTCCAGATCGTGGATCAGCCCTAGGTTGACCCCCATGCGCACGCTCGACAGCAAGTGCATTGTTTCTTCCGAGCTGATGGTTTGCGCCGTACGCAAAATCCCATAGGCCCGACTTACCCGATCGTGCAGATTTTCATGGCTTTCACGAACCAAAAACTCGCGCGCCTTGCGCTCGTAGTCGATAATCGTGGGGATTACGTCGCCGACCTGCTTGACGAGGTCTGCTTCGCTCCGCCCCAGCGTGATCTGGTTGCTGATCTGGTAGAAGTCTCCCATGGCCTGGGATCCTTCGCCGTATAGACCACGCACGGCCAGGCTGATTTTTTGCAACGACCGGAAAAGTTTGTCGATCTGTCGCGTGATAACCAGCGCCGGCAGGTGCAGCATCACGCTGACGCGCATGCCGGTGCCAACATTCGTAGGGCAGGCCGTCAGATATCCCAGATGCTCGTTGAAAGCATAGGTGATTTGCTTTTCGACCAGGTCGTCGACGCGATTAATCGTCTCCCAGGCGTTCTGCAGGTTCAGCCCGCTCTGGATTACCTGGATTCGCAGGTGATCTTCCTCGTTGATCATCAGGCTGATTTGCTCGTTCTCGGCAATCACCACGCCGCGCGGTCCATCCCCTTCGGAATGCTCGCGGCTGATCAACTGCCGCTCGACGAGAAACTGCCGATCCAAGGCGACCAACTTGTTGACGTCGACGAACGACAACGGCCCCAAATCGCCGATAGCCACGATCCGCTCGCGGAGCACGCGCTCGATCTCGGTGCGGTCGCCAGGATTGGCGCGGCTGATGAACGGAAAGTCGGCCAGATTGCGCGCCAGCCGGATACGACTGCTCATGACGATATCGGCTTCGGGTCCCGCGCCCCGCAGCCATTCGCCGCTAGTACGTGCCAAGCTGGTAAAATCCACGTTCATTGAATCCGGGATGCGTTCTCTAAAATGTCGATTCGCGTTTCAAATACCCTGGTCGCGACCGGCGGACCACTATCTCGAACTTTACCTTCTCGGGGACTTCCGTGCCGAAATCCACCCGCGCCTGGCCGCGCGACAGACTCCAGGATAAACAGGCGTCAGGAAGATTGCTCGATCTGCCGAATTTCGTCCCGCAATTTCGACGCGCGCTCGTAGTCTTCGCCGGTGATTGCTTCTTTCATTTCGCGTCGCAGGCGGATCAGATCGGTCTGGCGATCGGTATTCGCCGGCGACCGTTGGGGCCGCTTGCCGACATGCTGCAATTCGCCGTGAATGTTCAGAATCAACGGCTCCAGTTCCTTCTGGAAGCAGACATAGTCGTGCGGGCAGCCTAATCGCCCCTCTTTGCGGAACTCGAAGAACGTGATGCCGCAGATCGGACAGGCCTGCTGGTCTAATCGGGCTAGCTCCTCCGCCGTCTGGCCGACGGCCAATTGCTGAGCCAGCGCACCGGCCAAGCTCTGGCCGCCAGGTTGTTCCTGTTCCGACTCGGTCAGATAGGCCCGGGCGTGTTGCTCGCAGAGGTGCAATTCCTGCGGCTTGCCACCGGTCAATTCGGTGATGTGAAAGGTCGCCGGTTTGTCGCAGCGCTGGCACTTCATCCGCGCGGTCCTGCGTGCTAAATCACGACGTGGGGAAAGCCACAAATCGGTTGCCGCAAAGCAGTTTAGATGCTTCGTTACAAAAGCCCAAGGGATTCTATCAGTACCCCCCAGAGTGTCAATGCCGGCCGCGCGCCGGCGGCCTTCGGGACGCTTTGAATCGGCTGGCAACCTTCCCTGGACGTCGGAGGCGACAGCGCGCTCGACGGCCGACACCGCTCGACTGAGGGGCACCTGTCACGACATTTCAGTTGGCGTTCGCATTGTCGCCCGCCCCGCGGCAGAAACCCGTAGATCGTCGGCGTCATGGTGGTCGCGGTGGCAGAGCATCATGCCCTCGCGTTCCAAATGATAGACATCTCGGCCCCATGCGGCATTAACCTGAGTACCTAGAATGCTGACAGCACCGTTTGCTCAAACCATTGCGCTCCGCACGGCGACCAGCTTCCGTTGTGAGGATTTTGGACCGCTGTTAAGCTAGCCCCACGGCAATGTTGTGCATAGCGTGGGCTGTCACGCAACGAACGCGCATGCGCGCGGCGAACCTGGGCCTGCTGGTGGTGGTCGTTGTCGATAGTGGCCGGGGTGTCCAAGGGGTGCAAAAAGCTCTTATGCCGCGCCCGGCTGCGGATCGTACCTTCGCCTGGGGGATTTTGGTGCTGACCGCGTTGCCGCCCCCGTGCAACGCACCTACGACTGCGAGACATTGCGGATGGGACACTACCCCGACTTCGACACGTTCTGTCGCCTCTCTGCGGAGGTGCATCTGGTGCCGGTCTACCGCCGGCTGCTGAGTGACATGTTAACGCCCGTGACCGCGCTGCGGCGAGTCGATTCAGGACGTTGCGCATGCCTGTTCGAGAGCGTTGTCGGCGGCGAACGGGTGGGCCGGTATAGCTTTGTCGCGGCCGGGCCCTTTCTCGAATTCGAAGCGCGCGGCAACGAGGTGACTGTGACCACCCTTGCAGCGGGCACCCCGCGTACCGAACGATTCACTTCGGCCGACCCCCTGGAAGAATTGAAGCGGCAGGTCGGCCGCTGGCGATCCGCCACGCTGCCCGATCTCCCGCCGTTTTGCAGCGGCGCCGTGGGCTATGCCGGCTACGACGCCGTGCGGTATGTCGAGAATCTGCCCAACGCGCCCGAGGACGATCGCCATCTGCCCGACCTGGCGTTTGCCTTCTTCGATCACATGCTGGTCTTCGACAATATTACGAAGACGATGACGGTAGTGGCCATGGCGCGACTGGCCGACGGCCCGCGCAGCCGCGCGGAGCTACAAATCGCCTACGACGAGGCTTGCGGTCGCGTCGATGCCTTGGTCGAGCAAATGGCGACGCCCGGCTTCGACCCGCGCCCGGTGGATATCGTCACCGGCGGCGAACCGCGGGTGAAGTACGAATCGAATTTCACCCAGGCCGGCTTCGAGGCGGCCGTCGAACGCTGCCTGGAGTACATTCGAGCCGGCGACATTTTTCAGGTCGTCCTTAGCCAGCGGCTGAAAACCAAGATCACCGCCCCGCCGTTCGAAATCTATCGCACGCTGCGGATCGTGAACCCCAGCCCTTTCATGTTTTACCTGCGGATGCCGCAGGTGACGTTGGTCGGCAGCTCGCCCGAGATCCTGGTACGCGTGATGCACGGCGAGGTCACCGTCCGTCCGCTGGCCGGCACCCGGCCGCGTGGCGCCACCGATGAAGAAGACCGCCGCCTGGCCGACGAGCTGCTGGCCGATCCCAAGGAACGTGCCGAGCACGTCATGCTGGTTGACCTGGGACGCAACGACGTAGGGCGTGTGGCCCGTTATGGATCCGTGGAACTCTCGGACGTCATGACCGTCGAGCGGTACAGTCACGTCATGCACATCACTTCCAACGTCACCGGCCAGTTGGCGCCGGGCCGTGACGCCTTCGATGCTCTGCGAGCCTGTTTGCCGGCCGGTACCGTCTCGGGCGCGCCCAAGGTGCGTGCCATGCAGATCATCGACGAGTTCGAGCCGCACCGCCGCGGGCCCTACGCCGGCGCCGTCGGCTATTTCGACTTCGCTGGCAACATGGACACCTGCATTGCGCTGCGGACGATGGTCGTGCAGAACGGCTACGCCTATGTTCAGGCCGGGGCCGGGCTGGTGGCCGACAGCGTGCCTACGGCCGAATACCAGGAAACGCTCAACAAAGCCCGCGGCCTGCTCAAGGCGATCGAGATCACGGAAGAAAGAATGCAGGGACAGAAGAAATGACGAACGCGACATGAGCGAACCTGTCCCGATCGACATCCGCGTCACGCACCGCTACACGGCCACGGCCGAGCAGGTTTTTTCGGCCTGGCTCGACCCGGCCCAGTTGGGTCGCTGGATGTTCGGGCGTAACCTGCGTGACGAAACTGTCGTACGGATGGAGGTCGACGCCCGGGTAGGAGGCTCGTTCTCGTTCGTCGTATTGCGCGGCGGCCAGGAAATCGACCACGTGGGCAACTATCTGCAGATCGAGCCATCGCATCACCTGGAGTTCACCTGGGGCATTCGCGCCAACTTGCCGGAGAGCAGCCGGGTGACAATCGATATCGCGCCGCTGTCGACCGGTTGCGAGTTGGTGCTCGTCCACACGATCGATCCGAAGTGGGCTGACTTTGCAGCCAGCATCGAACAGAGCTGGACCTCGATGCTGACCGCGCTCGCCAGCGTGATCGACTAGCGATCCTAAGCGCCCTCATTCGGCAATCAAGCGCAAGAAAAAGGCCGCCCTTGCGGAACGGCCTGAGCGCACTCATTGATACACTTAGAGGGCTCGCTTGCGCCACCAGCCGACGCCACCAACGGTCAGTCCCAGCAGCGTCCAGACCAAGACGCTCGCCGGCTCCGGTACCGCGCCTGGAATGTTTACGAGTCCGAGGCGAGCGTCTCCGTAGGCATCCTGTCCGCCGGCCACGCTGTAGCCGAACGATTGGCTTAGTCGCAGTTGTACGCTGCCCGACAAGGGCGAGAAGCCTGCCAAATTTAAGCTGTTTTCGGTGAACACGGCCCAGGGAATGGCAATCTCGATCACCGTTGGGGCCGGCAAGGCAAGGGTGCCCGTCGTCATGGCATAGTTAATCTCGTTGTCCGCCGTCCCTGTGGCGTAGCCAACGTTGGTCGACCCACCGGGTACGAAAGCATTGTTGTTTTCAATTTCAAAGCCAATCGTTGACCCGAGAATCGAATTGCCGAAATACAGGTTGGTAAATGTCAAACCGGTCGTGTTGTCGGACGTGGTTTCTAAACCGACGTACAGATCGTTCGCATCGCCGGTCACGTAGATGTCGTAAGCAATACTATCCGTCGTACCGGTCGGAGCGCCAAAATTCCCTTCGGGCGCGCCAGGATCGTAGGTAACTTGCACCGGAGTTACTCCAGCCCAATCGGAACCGATGCTGCCATCCACGACAACGTCCGCAGTTGCCACCGCGGCAGAAGACACAACTGCCAGGACCAAGGTGCACACCACACATTGTAAAAGCTTCGACATCCCAAACCTCGACTAAAAGAGTTGCCTACGGATGCAGCGGCCCCGCGCAAGCAGGGCTTGTGTCGAACTCACCGAGAGCGACGTCATAGTTGTGCATCCCAAGTTTGTGGGCCGACGCGCCCCTGTTCCTGACACCAGAATTCCGAAATACTGGCCGCGGGCTCGACCGAATTTCGCAACCCGTAAACACCCACGATTCAGGCGGCAGGGCAGGGGGGGACCAAATCCTACCACTACCCTGCCACCGAATTGCGGATAACGGAAGCGGCACTAGCTGGTTGCCGCCTTCGCGAAAGCGCCGCGGCTAGCGCGATTGACGGCGCCGATGGACACCGATTGCCAGCGCGATGCCAGCTGTCCAAATGGCGAAAGTGGCCGGCTCCGGAGTGGCGGCCGGAGGATTGGCAAAGTCGAAACCGGCGATGTTATCGACCGCCACCGAGTTGCCTGATCCGGCGTTCTCGCCGTTCATGTACATGAACAGCTCATTCGAGGTCGCCGTGTTGTCGATGCCGCCACGCAACGGATACGCGCTCGTTCCCAGCACGCCATTAACATACGCGTTGGCCGTGCCTGCCGCGTAATCCGCCACAACCGTGACCCGATTGTCTTGGCCGTTGGTGTACGATCCAAACGTCGTCAGGTTCGAGTTATCGACGTTGCGAAGGGCGTACACTCCCCCGTCAGGCCCCGTGGGGACCACGGCCACGCTAAACGCCCACTGACCATTGTCGCTGTTGGCGATTCTGGCACCGAAGAGGATCCCGGCGATGTCGCTCGGATCGCCATTGATGGTCATGGGTTGCGAGTTAGTAGTCGTCATGATCGACGGAGCCGTTAGAACGTCGATGTCGAAGGACAGCGTCATTTGCTCCGAGGCGACATTGAATCCGGTGTCCATGTACAAGGCACCCGTTTCGACGTTGGACGGAAGCGAGCTAAATACAGCTTGCTTCTGTGAATTCTGGACGAGAATCGTCCCCTCGGTGCTGGAATTTGGAGGGCTGTCTCCGTCTTCATTCTCAGTCGAGTAACCGCCCAGGGATCCCGGAGTCGTGATTACGGGGCCCGGCGGACCGACGGCCGGCGCAGATCCGACCGTGTCGCTGTTGAAGTTTTGGTCCAAAAATTGAATATCCGCCCGCACGATCGTGGACATCAGCGCGAGCACTCCTGCCACACAAGGCCCCATCATTAGCCGTTTCATGCGCAAGCCTTTTCTTAAAAAGATGCTAATCACGAAGAATGATTTTTTTGATCCGAGTTCTCGCCGGAACCTAAAGACGATCTAGGTTTCGCAGTTGTCACTTCTGTGCCACGCGTCGGCGAGGTTCAGCCCTACCCGGGTCACTGAGCTATGCGTCGCCGCTTTGCGATACCTGACAAAGAAAAAAGAACAAATCAAAATAGATTACGCTTTCGCAAGCGACCGACCGTGCGAATGGACGCTGGAACGTGCGTCTTCGCCATTGAAACACCACCTTCAGCCACGAGTCCGTACTCACGGTCGCCAGGTGGAAGGGACCCTATTGACCGCGCGCTAATGAGTGAGTTCGCTTCAGGAATTCGATCGCAAATTGATGCGGATCAAACTCTCCACGGTCGATCGCCGCCGCTCCGGCCGGATTTTGGCGGAAGCAATACATAGTCCGATCGGACAACGGCGGCGTGCACAGCTCCAATAGCGATTCGGCAACCTTCAGCGCGTCGGCAGGGCGTTTACCTTTCAATAACGCATCGACCGCGTTCACGTACCCCGAGGGATTATCCGGGTCGAGCTCGATCGTTTCGAAAACGATCGACAGGATTCGTTCGTCCTGCGGCGCGAGCTGGCCAAGGTACTGGCTGAAGTTGGCCAAGGCGAAGCTGTTGTTCCGCAGCAACCGATAAGCAACCTCGCTGTGCGCAAGTATGAAAGGGACGTTCTGCTTGTTAAGCACGAGGATGTGCGGCAGCACCATATGCGATTTCCCATGCCCAGGCCCCGCGGCCAGGCCGGCTCTTAGAATGGCCTCGAGGTGCGGCGCCGGTCGCTCGTTGCCGTTCCAAATCGAACAGAACCGATTGAAGGCCAGTTGCGGATTGTCGGGCTCTTGTGCATTGGCAAGCTCCAACCCGCGCCGCGAGGCCTGACTATCCGGCGTGTCGTCGCTGAGCGGCGCTAGAGCGTCTGGATGAATCTCGCCGGCCTCGATCAAGCGCACGATCCCGCGCCAGTCGCGTTGCTCCCAGCAGCGGCCCGCGCGTAACAGCCCCTCCCACGATGTCGGAATGTGCTGCTGCCACCGCTGGGCGACGTCAGCAGTTATGGCAAGATCAAGCCGTTCAGCCACTTTCTTTGCAATGCTTGGCGAGAGAGCGGTAAGTCGGCCCGGCGTAATAGGCACAACCAAGTCACCGTCGCTGCCCTCCTTTCCTCGACGGGGAAAGAGACGGATCCGCAACTCGATCCGAGCCGGATCGTTGCTCTGTAAGTACCCGACGATCACCGAATTCGAATCTGCGCCGTTGGTGAGCATTTCGTCATGGCTTGCTGCACTGCGCGCAGCCGGCGCGAGATAGCCACTGTCTTCCCCGCCCGTGACGCTCACACGACGAGTGAATGTCAAATCGCGGCGTAGCAGGCTGGCCAAGATTCCTCCGACGCCGGGACCAGGCAACCCATTGGCCGTTTCTCCGCGGTCGGCAATAAACGCCCGCACCTGTATCACGGGCAATCGCGAGAGCCCCGCCAGTTGCTCCAATTTGTAGAGTGGTTGAAATGTATCACCACGCGACGAATGTCCTCGCAACAGGTGCCACATCTTCTGCCACATGGATGCTCGCTCCTCACGAGAAAAAAAAGTGGGGACTGCTTAGCAGGTAAGTTAATCTCGCGGCCCCACGACGCCAACCAAGTCACGGCCATGCCACAGCCGCGCACCGGTCCACGCGCAGCGAAAGCCGCGGAAAGGCTGTTTTTGGCTCTGAAATCGGGCTATTCGCAGCGAACCGTGGAGCGTTATTCGCAAGCTACGCTTTCTCATAGGGGCCACCACTCGGCGGCGGGAAGTCCGCCCCGCATAACACGAAAAGGGCAGAATCCTCATGCCATACGTATGTCGGAATTGCGATCACTTCGACGCCGACGGAGCGCAGGGCGGAGCCTGCCCCAGCTGCGGTGCGGCGATGCGCTTCACGATGCTGGCCCAGACCGCGACGGCCACGCTCGACCGGCCCGCCCGCGAGGAGTGGAAGGATCCCTACGCCCACGGCTATGAAGAGATCGAGGCCACTTGGGCTTGTCGCTACGCGCAGATCGCGCTGGGGGTCTCGACGTATCTGTTCATTTATCGCTGGGGTCCGCGGATATTGCACTTTGTCGTCGGCGCCGAAGAAAAGTTGCCGAGCGACAAGAAGGCGGCACTGGTCATCGCGATCCTGATCGCCAATTGCATCGCGGCGTTCTCTGGCGGTTTCGCCGCCGGATTCTGGGCCCGCAATTGGATCGTGCAAGGGCTAGGCGTGCTCGTCGGCGTGTTGGCGATCCCGGTGGGCACGATGCTCTTTGTTCCGCCGAAGGATTGGAACATGTTCGCCACGACGCTCGTGGCAACGAGTCTCCTCACGCTCGCCGGGGCGTACGTCGGTCACGTGATCGTGCGCCCGACGCGAATCCCGGTATAGCGATTGGGCGATAGCTTTCACCACTAAGACTGACTGCGAATTGACGAGCGGCTGGCGACATACCGCGCTGCGCCGAGTTGCGCTACCGCGCCGCCGCACCCGCCCGCTCCGCCAACTCCGGCACTGCCGCGGCCAACACGTCTTCGATTCGATCCGCCAGGATTACTTCCAGTTCTTTGCGAACGTTCTCCGGCAGGTCGCTCAGGTCTTTGCCGTTTTCGCGCGGTAGGATCACGCGGCGCATACCGGCGCGGGTGGCCGCTAGAACCTTTTCTTTGATGCCCCCCACCGGCAGCACCAGGCCCGTGAGGCTGATTTCACCTGTCATGGCGGTATCACTGCGAGGGGCGATGCCGCTGTAGAGACTGGCCAATGCCGTGGCCATGGTTACGCCGGCCGAAGGGCCGTCCTTGCGGATGGCGCCCGCAGGGACGTGAATATGCACGCCTGACTGGCGGATCGTGTCGCGATCGATCCCCAGTTCGGCCGCCTTCGACCAGATGTAGCTTTGCGCCGTCTTGGCCGACTCTTGCATCACTTCGCCCAATTGGCCGGTGAGCATAAGCCCGCGCCCCTCGGGTAATAGCACTGCTTCGACATACAGCACCTCGCCGCCGGCTTCGGTCCAGGCCATGCCGGCCGCCACGCCAGGGGGCAATTGCCGGCGCATCTCTTCCAGCGTAAATCGTTCGGGCCCCAGCAAGTCTGCCAGATCCTGCGGAGCCGGGGCGACGGGCTGCGTGTTGCCATCGGCAAACCGCACGGCCACTTTGCGGGCGAGCCGGCCCAATGTCCGTTCCAACTCGCGCACGCCTGCCTCGCGCGTGTAGCGGCGAATCAGCCGGGCCAGCGTGTCGTCGGAAATCAACAGTTGCTCGGAGGTCAGTCCGGCCTCGGTCAACTGTCGGGGAATAAGATACTGGCGTGCGATCTGGGCTTTCTCTTCTGCCGTGTAGCCGGCCAACCGCAACAGCTCCATGCGATCCAACAGTGGCTGCGGAATCCGATCCAGCGTGTTGGCCGTGGCTACGAACAATACCTTGGAGAGATCGAATGGCAGGTCGAGATAGTTGTCGTGGAACTCGAAGTTTTGCGCCGGGTCGAGGATTTCGAGCAAGGCCGAGGCCGGGTCGCCGCGGAAGTCGCTTCCCAGCTTGTCGACCTCGTCGAGCATGATTAGGGGGTTCTTCACGCCTGAGCGACGCAACGCCTGGATGATGCGGCCGGGCATGGCGCCGATATACGTGCGACGATGACCGCGCAGTTCCGCCTCGTCGTGCAGGCCACCCAGGCTCATGCGCTCGAACTTGCGCCCCAAAGCCCGGGCGATCGATTTGCCGAGCGATGTTTTGCCAACCCCCGGCGGCCCGACGAAGCACAGGATCGGCGCCTTGGCGTTCGGATTCAGCTTGAGCACGGCCAACTGCTCGACGATTCGCTCCTTGATCTCTTTGAGATCGTAATGATCTTCGTCGAGCACGCGGCGCGCCAGTGCCAAATCCAACACATCCTCGGTCGTCGCCTGCCAGGGCAACTCGAGCAACAACTCCAGGTACGAGCGGGTCAGTTGATAGTCTGGCGCCGCCGTGGGGAGGCGTTCCAGACGCGATAGCTCGCGGCCGGCTTCTTTGCGGACGTTTTCGGGGAGCGTCGCTTCCTCGAAGCGGCGGCGCAGCTCGGCGGCGTCGGCCTGCTCGGGGCTGCGCTCGCCCAACTCTTCCTGAATGGCGCGCAGCTGCTGGCGCAGCAGATACTCTTTTTGCTCGCGGCTCAATTCGGATTGCGCCTGGCTGGCGATTTTCTGCCGCAGCTCGAGCACTTGCAGCTCGTGCGTAAGATGCTCGTGAATCTGCCGCAGCGCATCGGCCCGGCTGCTGGTTTCCAACAGAGCTTGGGATTTGGACAAATCCAGATTCAACATCGAAGCCAACAGATAGGCTTGATGGAGCGGATCCTTCACCTGGGCGAACATCTGTTCGACCGTGAACGGCGCGTCCGGTTGCAACAGCGCATGCACCGCGGCGGCCTGGTCGAGCATGGCCCGGGCCAGAGCTTCGACCTCGGTCCCTTCGCCCGTCGGCTCGGCCAGCGGCTGCACGCGGGCCTTGAGAAACGGCTTCGTCTCGACGGCCTCGAGCAACTCGATCCGGGCAATCCCCTGCACGATGATTTGATAGCCATGCTCGGCACGGTCCATTTTCTTGATGGCCGCCAGGGTACCCACGCGATACAGATCGTTGATCCCAGGATCGTCGATGGCGATATCTTTCTGCGCGACCACGACCAAGGTTTTGTCCTCGGTCACCAAGGCTGCCTCGACCGCGGCGACCGAGCCAGGCCGTCCCACGGCCAATGGCAACAACAAATGCGGAAACAGGACGCTGCTCTTCACCGGCAGGACGGGCGACAGGGTCGAACGCGGGCCCTCGGACATCAACTGGCTCCTTCCGTCTTCAGGCAGACGAGCAGCATACCGTCGCGAAATTCGCTGCTGATATCCGTGTGCTCGACGTCATCCGGCAAGTCGACGGCCCGTTCGAAGCGGTTATACGAAATCTCCATCGAGTACCAGTCGCCCCCTTCTTCCACGTTCCAGTCGCGGCGTACCCCCCGCAGCAGCAAGCGCCGGCCCACGACCGAAAGCTCGATGTCCTCGGGGCGAACGCCGGCAAGCTCGAATTTTAACAGCCATCCGCGCCGCGAGCGGTAGACATCGCAGCGCGGCTGCCACGCTGTCGCCTGGTAGCTGGGCGCGTTTCCGAGAAACAGGCTTTGCCTCAGTCGTTCGAATGGATCTGCCATACGATGAATTAGACCGGCGCCAGCGCGCAGGGCAAGCCCCGACCGCGGGTTAAATGACCGCCGTCCTGGCGCTCGGTTGTTTTGATGCTAACTCCTATCGCGCTAACCGCTCTGCCCACGATGGCCACTTTGTTGGGCACAGCCATCGGACAAGCCGACGCAAACCAGAATGTCCGAGAAACGTACCGGGCGCCGCGGGGATGACGTGGAATATTCCAATTGTGGGGCCGGATAACGCCTCTGGGAGCTAGCGGCAGTCGCGTCCCCGGGCAGTCCGCCCATGTCTGGCATGAATCGTGCGATACAATTGTGTACGTTCCACACGCCCCACGACGGAGATCGATAACATGCTGCGAAGCACCGCGGAGCTAGCCGGGTTGGCGATACATGCAACGGATGGCAATATCGGCACGCTGACGAACGTTTATTTTGACGATGTCCAGTGGTGCGCGCGGTATTTCGTGGTCGACACCGGGCACTGGCTGCCGGGTCGCCTGGTATTGGTCTCGCCGGCCGCGGTTAAGAGCGTCGATTTAGAAGGGCGCACGCTGAACGTGCAACTAACAAAAGAACAGGTCGAGAAAAGCCCTGGCATCGAATCGCACGAGCCGGTTTCGCGACAGCACGAACAGCGTGTGGCAAAATACTATGGATGGCCAGTTTATTGGCCGGCCGAGGGGGCGCTGGGGCCCGACGCCGACGATCAAATCACAGGGGACGCCCACCTGCGCAGCGCCAGCGAAGTGCAAGGCTATTACGTCCACGCCAAAGATGGCGACCTGGGGCACGTGGCCGACTTTCTGATCGACGACGCGCTATGGGAGATCCGCTACCTGGCCGTCGATACCCGCAAGTGGCTGCCGGGCAAAAAGGTGCTCGTCGACCCTCGGGCGACCGAAAGTGTCGATTGGGCCAAATCCACCGTACATATCCGGTTGACGAAGGACGAACTCGAACACAGCCCAACGTATGATGCCTCCGGCACCAGCGAGGCCGCGGACAAGGCTCATCTCGAGCAGTTCAAACGCTGGCCCACCTACTGGTATTAAAGTCGCTTTTGGTACTCCGCCATGATTCCAATTCCTTTCAAGTAAACGATTGGGAACGTGCCGGCGACATAATTATTATGATGGTTAGCAGCGCTGTTTATGTTCGGGCGATGTGTTTCTTAATCGCGCAGGCTGGTCGATAGCAGGCCAGATGCGACAAGGAGGATTTGACCCAGGGGAAATCTGGAGATTAGGCAAACACGTATGGCACGTGAAATGCGGAATTGATCCTTCTACTAACTGCACTGTGTCGGCCGGCTGGCCGTACGCACAGCGCAAATTGCTAGGGAGGCCTGACGATGCATCGAATAATTGCCATTGCGGTTTCTCTTATGGTGCCAATGGGCTATGTGCCCGGCTTATGGGCCCAAATAAGCCCGTCCGGCTTTCAAGACCCCGCAGGCGCTAATCGCGGGGGAACCGGCAATCCGCCTAACGCGCCGCTTGCGCCTCTCGGAGGATCGACGCTGCCGCCAGGCGCGCCGGCCATGCCGCGAGAAATAGAAACCAATCCCGCGCTGCGTCAAGAAGTGCGGCACCCCTTTGGTTCGGCGATCTATCCGCACGCGCGCGGGTACGGTGAGGAAGAGGACCTAGAAACCAAGCCCAAAGATCCCGCAAAAGGATTCAATTTCAGCGAGCGACAGAATACGGGGCACGACGAGGCTTTTGTGGATAATGCCCATGTCGGCCCCGCTACGGGCAAGCTGGCTTCTGATTGGCGCTACGCCTTTTTCCAGGGGCGGCATTGGTACTGGATGCCGAACGAAACCTGGAACGTCTGGAATGGTAGCGCCTGGGTCCCGCACCGTTCAGGCATGTTCGCGGGCCGCGCTTACTTTGGATACGGCACGCAAGTGCGCGGGTACCGCTCGCTACCGCGCGGCTACAACAGCAGCACGTACGGTCAACCGTTAACCCGCTTGACTCAGCCAGACAGAGAAGGAACTGAGCGAAACGATCGCTACACAGCCCCGCTCGCCGGCACGAGTCGCGCTCTGACGGGAACCTCGGGCGGAGTAACTCCGGTGCCGGGCGCCAATGCGCCCAACGCCCGTCGTCCACAGGTGAATCAGGCCGAGGTAGACCGCGCGCTCGCGAACGAATCGTCGCCCCGGACGCTCACTGAACAAGAAGTAATCCAAGGCCCGTTCGATATTGAAGAGCCGGAAGACGCGCAGCCGGCGGCCGGCACGCTGCAAACATCTGGCACGGCGACGCCCTAATTCAACCCGTGCGTCAACTGCTATGATGGCGTTCTCACCCGTGGGAATGGTCCCAGCAAGGACCGCTCGCGGATGGGAATGCCATTTTTGTTCAGTTAGGATCCGTCGCGATGAACGATCGCTGGAACGAGCTGCGCCAGGCAATGCCTGTTGCCAAGGAGTGGGCCTATTTCGATCATGCAGCCGTCGCTCCCTTGAGCGAACCCGCCCACCTGGCCATCACGCAGTGGGCTCAGGACATGACCGACAACGGCGATACGTATTGGCTTAAATGGGCGGCACAATTGGAAGATATCCGCCGCCGAGGGGCGGCACTTATCGGAGCAGACTCGGCCGAGATAGGGTTGGTGCGCAATACGACTGAAGGCATCAACCTGGTGGCCGAAGGTTTTCCCTGGCGCGAGGGAGATAACCTGGTCACTCTGGCAGATGAATTTCCGTCCAACCAATATCCCTGGATGAACCTCGCCAGCCGCGGTGTCGAGTGCCGGCGCGTGGCAACGCACGACGGACGCGTCGAGCTTGACGATATCGAACGCGCTTGCGACGCGCGAACCCGACTGCTGGCGGTTAGTTGGGTCAATTATGCCCATGGCTGGCGCAACGACCTCGATGCACTGGCCGAGCTTGCGCACGGCCGCGACGTCTTGCTCTTTGTCGATGCGATTCAAGCACTCGGCGTCTTTCCGCTTGACGTGCGCCGCACGCAGGTCGATTTCCTGGCGGCCGATGGTCACAAGTGGTTGCTGGGGCCCGAGGGGGCTGGGCTGTTCTATCTGCGGCGCGAGCATCTCGATCTGCTGCGTCCCGTGGGGCTGGGCTGGAACAGTGTCCGGCAGGGCAACGATTACACGCGCATCGAACTGAATGTAAAGCCTACGGCCGCGCGCTATGAAGGGGGCAGCTACAACATGGCTGGCTTGCTGGGGCTGGGCGCCAGCCTGGAGTTGCTCGGCCGCCACTCGACGGACGATATGGCGGCACGCCTGCTAGCGATTACCGACGACGCTTGCGAACGCCTCTCGCGCGCAGGGGCCAAGCTGTGCAGCCACCGCGAACCCGATCGCGCCAGTGGTATCGTGGCCTTTGAATTGCCGGGCCGAGATTCGCTGGCGACGAAAAAGCAATTGCTCGCCAAAAATGTCGTCGTTAGCTGCCGTGCCGGGCGGCTCCGCATCAGCCCCCACGCCTATACCAACGGTGAAGACCTCGACCGCCTGATCGCGGGCCTCAACGACATCGGTCGCACCTAGCACGTGCAGACGGGGCCCGGTCGTCGTCGAGTTACTGCTCCGACTTTGCTGATTGGGTGACCGCGGCCCGGATCATCCAATCCCCACCAAACGTTGGTTTCTTGGCGTCTTTACTCGGCAAGCCCACGAGCGAATGCTCGCCGCCAGTGCTAGTGTCGTAACTGACGTAGATCCCCTTGGTGGCCTCGGCGTTGAAATCGGCGACGATCCAGAACGACCGTGCCACCTCGACGGGTTTGTTGAACTTCAATTCCACCCATTTGGCCTCGCCGCGCTCGAACCGTGCATACGGAGCCAGTTCCGTATGTAGAATTTGCTTTCGGTCATCGGCCAGGACATAAATCTTGAAGTCCTCCGTCGGTGCCTGGGGACGGCCATAGCGTGCGCCGTGTAGTTCGATGCCTGTCAGCAGCATATTGTCCGCCGGGGCGGCGAAGCGAATCATTTCCCCAGCGCCGGCAATGCTCTTTTTGCCGTCCGGTGCTCCGTCACCATAGGCGAGTACGGTCGGTTCATTACCGCCGGCTGCCGGTTCCTTGGCTGTTGGAAGCGGCAGCTGGGCCGCGGCCACTGATGTGGCATCAACGGGCAATCCTACCGTGGCAACACGGTCTTCCAGCGCCGAGGACACCGTTGTTCGTGTGGGGAAACCCCATGCCAGCGCGGCTGCGCAGCCGGCAATCGATACAACTTCGATCATGTTTATCATGCGTCGGATCTCCGGTCTGGCAATCTTGCTAACGCTGGCAGGCGAATTCACGTTTACCGCATGCATCGCGGTCGCTATATCGGTCCCTTGACAGACATGGGCCAGAAGCGCAGCGGGCAATTGCTCACTCTGAATCGCTTCCAGGGCCAGGCCCGCCACGGGCATGCGGTCTACGCCACGCATCTTTAACCGCGCTCGCAATTCACGTCGGGCCCTTTGCAAGCGTCCCTTGAGCGCAGTTGGACTCAGCTCAAGCGCCCTGCAGATCTGCGCAGAGGACTGCTCTAACAGGTAACGCATTACAAGCGGATCGCGATACTTGGGCGGTAGGTGGTTCAATTCGTCGTATAAAATCTCGGTTTCATACACGTCGGCAATGGTGGCCGAGCGTTCGCAATCAACAACGACCTCGCGCTCGAGCGCGCACTCGCGGCGGCGCAAATATCGTCGCCGCAAACGCATGCTGATTCGGAACGCGGCACCGTAGAGCCAGCTCCCCACGGAATTTGCCTGGCGAATCCGATCCGCCTTTTCCGTAAACGTCAAAAACGTTGCTTGAAAGGCGTCCTCAGCATCGTGTCGCTGTCGCGTCAGGCGCGAACAGACCTGCCAAACCAGCGGACCGTGTCTCTCGACGAGCGCGCAGAACGATTGCTGGTCCCGTGATTCGACAAAACGCGTCAACAGTTCACGGTCTGCAACAAGCGGGACACTGGCGGTTGTAAAGCCGGTATCTAACATGATCTACCCCTATAGTGCCGCAAGCAGGCACGGAGGAACGAAAATCCGTGAAGATTTTACACGAGAACCGGACCGCCAGAAGCAGTTCCAAACCGACGCAGGTCAGAATTCGATCGTGGCGGCGTCGAAGACGGGGCCTTCCACGCAGGTACGGCGGTAGTCCCAATTGCCGGCCTCGTCGCGCACTTTGGCGACGCAGCTAAAGCAGATACCGATGCCGCAAGCCATCGGTGATTCGAGCGAGACTTCGCAAGGGATGGTCGCTACGGCGGCGATTTTCGCCACGGCGTGCATCATCGGCTCGGGCCCGCAACAGACGATATGCGATGGCGGCGTGGGGCCATTGATCTCTTGACGCAACAGGTCGGTCACCAGACCATGATGCCCGGTCGAACCGTCATCGGTGCTGGTGAGCACGCGGACTCCGAGTGAGGCGAAGTCGGCCACCCCGGCCAGGTATTCTTGGCTGCGCGCCCCATAGCATAGCGTGACCTGTTTTGCGGCCGCGGCACGCGGCACGGTGCCGAACACGCGCTTCCCCAGATACTCTCGCGCCAATGCCATAAAGGGCGTCTGTCCAATGCCGCCCGCCACCATCATCAGGTGATCGGTCGCGCGCGGGGCAAAGCCATTTCCCAGCGGGCCCCAGGTATCCAGTTTCTGCCCAGGTACGGCTTGTGCTAACCGAGAAGTGAACTTGCCCACAACGAGGTAAACGACGTCGAGTCCCGTTGGTGCGCCATAGGCATCAACCACGGTGTCGTACAGCGCCAGCGGTCGCCCCAGCAGCGGATCGTTGCAGCCTGCCAGGCGCATCATCAGAAACTGGCCCGGCACGATGCGTTGGGCGATTTCAGGACAGTCGAACCGCACGCGAAACGTGTCGCGGGCGAGCCGCACATTCTCACGTACCACGACCGTGCGCGAGACAGCATGGTCGGCAAAGCAGGTCGCATCCGTGAGGCCCATCAGCCGCGGCGTCCTTTGCGCTTGTGCCGGACGATCGTGCCGGCAGGCTTGCTGCCGCTCCGCCCTTCGCGCGGGGGCTTCTTATGGCCCGATTCTGCAACACCTCCGCGCGGCGGCCTTTTGCCGACGGCGGGCGTTGCGCCGTCGCGAGATTTTACTTTTTCGACTCGCCCTCGATCCGTGCGCGTTCTGCCCGTCGATGGCCTCTCAGAGGGCGCCCGATCGCTTCGGGAGCCGTCCGACGGTTTTCTTCCGAGCGCTATCTTGCCGATCGGCAGCTTTGCAACCGGCGTCTCGCCAATGACGGTTCCTTGGCGAACCGATTGCGGCAACGGCCTTTCGACCTCGCGGGCACGCTCTTTGGCGACCGGCGGCTTTTGTTCCACTGGCGCCGCGTCCGTGGCCGGCCGCGGCCGACTTGGTGCGGGCCCTTTCGTAGACGGCTTGCTAGCGCGGGCCAGACGGTTGCGTCGATGATCGCGCAGCCCCTTCACTTCGTCAGATGTCAAACGTCGGCTTTCGCCTGCAGCTAGTTCGCCCAGGCGGACATTGCCGATCGCGATGCGTTTGAGCCGCAGCACCTTGTGCCCAACCTTGGCCAACACGCGGCGGATCTCGCGGTTCTTGCCTTCGCTGAGCACGATTTCGAGCAATGCGCTTTGCTTCAAAGTCTTCTTGACGCGGGCGCCCGTGACGCGAGCCACTCCTTCGGCCAGATAGACTCCGCGGCGCAGCGTGGCGAGGACTTCCAAGTCGGGCGTGCCGGCCACCAGCACGTGATACGTCTTCTCGACTTCGTAGCGCGGATGAGCCAGCCGATTGGCCAATTCGCCATCGTTGGTGAGCAATATCAGCCCCTCGCTCGACATATCGAGCCGCCCAACGGCAAATAGCCGCTCGCTGACGTGGGGCAACAGATCGATCACCCGTGGCCGACCTGATGGATCGAAGTTGGTCGACACAACGCCCTGCGGCTTGTTGACGATGAAGTACGCCAATCGTGTGCCCGCAAGCGCCGTGCCGTCGACTGAAACGCGCGCATGTGGCGCAACTTTGGTGCCAAGTTCGACGACGGTCTTGCCGTCGATCTCGACGCGTCCACTGGTGATCAACTCTTCGCACTGTCGGCGGCTGCCAACCCCTGCACGAGCCATGAATTTTTGCAACCGCACTGCGCCGCCGGGCGCCTCGCCCTCTGGTTTGCGGGACGCATCAGCCCCTTTCCGCTCTGCCCGTTTGCGCGGGCTTGCAGGGGAGCGATCTTTTTGGGGGGCGCGAACTCGCTTCATTCCAGGCAGCTCCGGCGTACCGCGGCCAATAAACTATGGCGGCGTGGAGCGTCTAGCATACCTCAGATGACGCCCCAGCGGCAGCACCCCGGATGCGCGCGACAGGGGCGATTTCGGTGCTCAACGCTGCTTGGAGATGGAGATTACGGCCCCGAGGCCTGCCAACGATCGGGTGCCATGCCGGCGCCGGTTGCCGGGCTGATCGAACGGATCGCGCGGTCGGCTTCCGGCGGAGGATTGAGGTAATCGCGCGGTCGCGCGCTGCCGTCGTCGTGCAATGTCGTGGAGTCCGGATAGGGATCGAACCGTTGGGCGCGCGTCCGCTGTGTGCGAGCCGTGCCCGGCGTGAACCAATCCGGTCCAGCGATATCAGAACAGCCCGCAAGCGCAACAAGCAAAGGCACAGTGAAAACTGCGACACCATAAGCCACAGGGCAATTCCTCCGTGGAATGCATCTCGCCCGAACGGGCACGTACGAGACTCTACCCAATCGGGTGCCATCGCGCGCTCGACTGCGCGGCGGAGCTTGACCCAACGAGCGTGGGGCGCCGGCAAGCGATTAGGCGCGGCGGATTATAGGCGCAGCAGGCGCGCTAATGGAAGGCGAAACCAAGCCCGCTAGCAGGCGAGGTGCTATCGCCGTCAACGACTGCGACGTGCGCAATGCCAAGCAAGAGGACTCTGCAGTCGATGGTCTGCCCCCCTTGCTATTCCGCAGGCTGCACAACCTCGGGGGTCGCCGGAGCCTGCACCACCGGCGCCGTGCGGCGCGACGATGGAAGCCGCTTGCGAATGTTTGGATAATCGACCGGGGCTGAAGAACGCAACCAAGGAGCCGAACGCGGAAATGTGCCCGGGTTTGGGTAGCGCCCGCGCGTGGCTTCCGGAGGTGGATCGAAGAACCCGCGTGGACGCGTGCTATCGGTCGGTGTGCCCACGCCCGGTAGCGGGTAAGGATCCCAGATTTGGGCGTCGGCAATTTGCGCGCGAGGCGGGGGGGGATCGAAAAGGCGCGGCATTTGGATGTTGCCCGCCAAAGTTTGCGCTGCCGTCAAAGTTACCAGGATCGCAACCACCGGCCCCGAGATGCGACGCATCGATTTCTCTCCCGGCACTTTCGTGCAGCTAGCAAGAATGGGAGCCGCTTTTGCGGCAATAAGTGCCCCTCGCGCGGGCGGCACGTAGGATTCTTCGGCCGACACGGACGCCAGACAAGCACTGGTCTCTAGGGACAGCATCGACGCCCCTTGCAACCCGGCTTGAAGAACCAGGACCGTGAATTACCGGCACATTCCTTGGACCAGGCATCTAAGGCAAATAGGCGTCCAGCACAATCGCGCTGGACGCTGGAATCAGCTGAGTCGAGCCGCGTTGAGCGGGTAGCAGAATGGTGTCGCCCAAAACAAGAGGCCGCGCGACAGGATCACCGCTGATAGAAACCGAGCCTGCTAACACGCTAAGAATGTGAAAGCGATCATCGCTGACAACTTCCCGTGGCGCGCTCAACGTCAATCGATCGAGTAGGAATTTATCGCAAGCAACCAGGCGCTCACGCTGCGACTCGTCTGTAACCATCGGTCGTACCGGTGATACAGGGCCGATGGCATAATCGATTGCGTCGAGCGCCGCGTCGATATGCAGATCGCGTGGCTGCCCGTCCGGTCCCACGCGATTCCAATCGAACAGCCGCCAGGTCGTATCGCTCGCTTGTTGAATCTCGGCCACGACCAGCCCTGCGCCGATCGCATGCACGACACCGGCAGGTAAAAAAATACAGTCGCCGACCTGGGGTGAAAAACTGTGTAGGCACAAGTCGCATGTACCGCGTGACAACTCGCGTGCCAGTGCCGCGCGATCGAAGCCGCGCTTCAGGCCCGCATAGATCAAGCTGCCCGGTTCGGCGGCCAGCACGACCCAGGCTTCGGTCTTGCCAAGATCTGGCGGCAACAGCCGCGCGGCACGCGTATCGTCAGGATGAACCTGCACGGAGAGCTTTTCCCGCGCATCGAGAAACTTGTAGAGCAACGGAAATCGCGACTGCGGGGCGTGCCGGCCGAGCAGTTCGCCGCCCCGCTCATTTACAAGATTTGCCAGCGTCGTCCCTTCGAGCGGTCCACCAGCGACGATGCTTTGATCGGCGTCGTGATCGCAAATCTCCCAACTTTCGGCACATGTGGCACTATCCCCAATGGGCTTGTTCAGCAGCGTTGCCAGCCTTTGCCCACCCCACAGGTAGCGTCGGAAAAGGGGTTGAAAGCGAAGCGGATAAAGCGGCGTCATGAGCGTGAATTGCTGGATGATTTCGAGGCGACTTACGAGCGTTCAAACTGTCTCAACCGTCACGGCCATCACGTTGCCCGGCACTGGCCGGAATGCTATGATCGAACAGGTCGTTCCCGCCGGTGCGAATCCTACCCGACCCCCGGTTCTGTTCCCACGGTGCGCGTCTCGCGGCGCCACGAAACCCGTCCTCAATGGTCCACTAGTGTTTGCCCTAGCACGCGGGGCGGCTGCCCCCAGTTTGCGTGGAACAGCCCGTACATGACACCGAAACCCAACGCCGACCTGTTCCAAGATACCACGATGACCTTCGGGGAACACCTCGATGAGTTGCGTGGTGCGCTGTTCAAGGCCTTGT
This sequence comes from Pirellulales bacterium, assembly GCA_036490175.1. NCBI lineage: Bacteria > Pseudomonadati > Planctomycetota > Planctomycetia > Pirellulales > Pirellulales bacterium. The sequence goes on from DASXEJ010000265.1 coordinate 26,503, forward strand.
TGGGACTGATGCTGGGCTGCATCGCGGGGTTTTTCCTCGGCGACTACATGGTCAAGTTGATCTTGAAGCCGCTCGAGGGGGCGCTCGAATCGTACTACTCCAACAGTTCGATCGAAGAATACAAAAAGTGGTCCGCAAAACGGGAGGAGAAGGGGCTGCCGAGTCCCTATTCTCTCGAACAGCTCAACAAGCTGGTTTATGAAGACCAGATGCTGTTCGAGATCATGTACATTGATCCTCGGCAAGCACTGGACGAGGCGTCGCGGGCGATGCCGCAATTGGCCAGCCGGTTGAGGTTGCCGGCGAACGATACACCGCCTGCTGCGGACGCAACGTCGACGCCGGTCGCCACGGACTTCCCCGCTGAAAATGCCCGCGCCGAAAATCCCGCTGATGAAGCACCCCGCACCGGGGACAACGTCGCGGGCGATGGTATCCTAGCGCGGCTGGCGCCTATTCTGCTCTTTCATCCGGCATCAGAAGACGATCGAGTTCACGCCAAGAGTTTTAGCTTTCCGGAAACCTTCACGATCTGGCTGAAGGCCTCGCTGGTGGTGGGCACGATTCTTTCCAGCCCGTGGGTCTTTTATCAGATTTGGGCGTTCGTAGCGGCGGGCCTGTATCCGCACGAGCGGCGCTACATTCACGTGTTCTTGCCGTTCAGCCTGGGGTTGTTCTTGTTGGGTGCCGCGACGGCGTACCTGTTGGTGTTCAAGCCGGTGCTGAGTTTCTTGCTGACGTTCAATAGCAGCCTGGGTATCGATCCGGATCCACGAATCAGCGAGTGGCTCGGATTCGTGATGTTGCTGCCGCTAGGGTTTGGGATCAGCTTTCAATTGCCGCTGGTGATGCTGTTTCTGGATCGCATTGGCATCTTTAGCGTTCGTTCTTACATGGAGAAGTGGCGCATCGCAGTGCTGGCGATCTTCATCATCTCGGCGGTTCTGACACCGGCCGATCCGTACAGCATTTTGTTCATGGCAGTGCCGCTGACGTTTCTCTACTTCGGCGGCGTACTGCTGTGCTACTTCCTGCCCAAAAATAGCGGTCCGCTGGACGAGGCACCCGGGCGGTAAGCAATCCGCCTGCCGGGAATGCGTACAGCGCGGCAGCGCGCAATTTAGTAACTAAGCAAGTCGAGACTGAACATCGGGCGACATCCGCCCGCGCTTTGACAACGTTCGCGCATTGGCCAGCAGCATCGAACGCGCGTGCTCTGCGGTTGTTGCGCGAATGCGCGGTGTGAGCGCATAAAGTCTGATAACGCGCCAAATCATCGCGGGTGGTTGACTTGCAAATAACGCCGGTGGCACCTAGGCGCATTTGACAATGCACGCACTAGGCGTCGTGCAGCAAGTCAACGCATGGCCATCGATTACATCTTGCCGAACTTGGCGACCAGGTCGACGGTGCGGGAGCTATAACCCCACTCGTTGTCGTACCAGCTCAACACTTTCAGCATGTTGCCGCCGATCACCTGGGTAAAGTCCGCGGCAAAGATCGAGCTGTGCGAATTACCGATGATGTCGGACGACACGATCGGGTCTTCCGTGTACTCGAGGATACCGCGGAGCGCGCCTTCGGCGGCGTCCTTCATGGCAGCCTTGACCTCGGACTCTGTGACGGGCTTTGCCAAGATAACCGTCAAGTCCACCACGCTGCCGGTGGCCACGGGCACGCGCATGGCAATGCCGGTGAGCTTGCCCTTCAGTTCGGGGATGACCAGGCCCACGGCGCTCGCCGCGCCCGTCGAGGTGGGAATGATGTTCTGGCCAGCAGCCCGGGCACGGTACAAGTCGCTATGCGGCAAATCCTGCACGTTCTGATCGTTCGTGTAGGCGTGTACCGTAGTCATCAATCCTTTTTCGATGCCCCACTTGTCGTTGAGCACCTTGGCGACGGGCGCCAGGCAGTTGGTCGTGCAGCTGGCATTCGAGACGCATTTCATCGCCGAGGTCAATTTATCGTCGTTCACACCCAGCACGCAGGTCAGATCGGCACCGTCCTTGGCCGGCGCGCTGAGAATGACCTTGCGAGCCCCCGCTTGCAGGTGCGTGTCGTACCCCGGCTTACCGCCGGCGGCGCGGCCGGTGAAGATGCCCGTGCTCTCAACCACGACATCGACCTTCAGTTCACCCCAGGGCAACTTGGCGGGATCGCGCTCGGCCAGTGCATGGATCCGCTTGCCATCGACAGTAATCGAGTTGTCGTCGTGTTCTACCTTGCCCGGGTAACGACGATGCGTGCTGTCGTACTTCAGCAGCGTCGCCAGCGTCTTGTTGTTCGTCAGATCGTTGATGGCAACGACCTCGAACTCGCGGGAACGTTGCTGCAGAATGCGGAATACCAGACGGCCGATGCGACCGAACCCATTGATTGCCACACGGATTGCCACAGATCGATCTCCTTCTGAAGAAATACCCACCGGGCAGACGGCTGAGCCGTCGGCGTCGGATCGAACGCCACGGAGGCTTTGGGCGGGCGCGATGAAGACCCTCATTATAGGAATCGAGCCGCGGATCGACAACCGCCCCACGCGCCTGCGCAGCATCCGTCCTGCACGCTTAACGCCGCTGGTGGAAGGGGGTACATTGGCCTCGAATGCGCGACCGTGGACTACTGCCTCGAGCCGCTGCGCCGCGCACGCTGTGCGGCAGACGGTGGTCGACGATACACATGTTTTCGGAGATGCCTGTGACAGCTTTTGGCGATCGGCTGGCGGATGCTGTGCGGCGCGTGGGTAACCCGGTTGTAGTGGGTCTCGATCCGCGCTGGGATGAACTGCCGGACAACGTCAAGGCCGGCTGCGACGCGACTGACCCCCGACAGCGCGCTGCCGCATTCGCGCGTTTTTGCCACACCATTATCGACGTGGTGGCGCCGCGCGTATCGGCAGTAAAGCCGCAGGTCGCATTCTTCGAGCAGCTGGGTCCGGCCGGCATGCAAGCGCTGGCCGAGACGATTCGGCACGCCCGACAATGCGGTTTGCTCGTGATTGCCGACGGCAAACGCAATGACATCGGTTCCACTGCCGAGGCTTATGCCGACGGTTGGCTGGGCGACCAAAGCTGCTGGCAAGCAGACGCTTTGACAGTCAGCCCCTACCTGGGCAGCGATAGTCTCGACCCCTTCGTGACCACGGCCAGAGCCCGCGGCGCGGGACTTTTCGTGCTGGTTAAAACTTCAAACCCGGGCAGCGGACAATTTCAAGACCTTACAGCCGACGGTCGTCCCGTGTACCGGCATGTGGCCGAGCACCTCGAGCGATTGGCTACCGACACGGCAGGCCCAAGTGGCTACGGAGCGATTGGCGCCGTCGTCGGCGCCACTTATCCAGCGCAGCTGCACGAATTGCGAGCGGCGATGCCCCATTGCTGGCTGCTGGTCCCTGGGTATGGCAGTCAAGGAGCAACCGCGCGCGACGTAGCCGGTGCCTTCGATGCGCAAGGGCTGGGCGCCGTGATCAACAATTCTCGCGGCATCATCTTCGCGCATCGTCGCAGAGAATACGCCGACCGCTTTGCCGCCGCGCAATGGGCTGACGCCGTTGCCTCGGCGACCGATGACATGATCTTGCAGCTACGGGCCGACACACCTGCCAGTTGCCTCGGCGTTGCCACTAGGTAGCTCAATCGCTGCTAGCGCGGCGCATCTGCAAACAGTAATCGCAAGACTTTGCCGCCGCGCGATTCTATTCTCTAACCGTTTTCTAACTGTGACATAGAAGCTGCCACTCAGCTCTCGTCGCCGGCGCGCAGCCATGGAGTGAGGGTCAAATCTCCGGCGCAGATCTCGTTGGAACGGAAGTAAAGTTCGATTTCGCGCGCCGCGGCTTCCGGACCATCGGAAGCGTGAACCAGGTTCATTTGCCGGCTGGAGCTGAAGTCTCCGCGAATCGTGCCCGCGGCGGCCTTTAGTCCGCTCGTCGCACCCAACAACTCGCGGACGACGCGAATGACTTCTAGCCCTTCGACGACGGCGGCGACAATCGGGCCGCCGGTGATGAAGCTCTCGAGGGCGGGAAAAAAGGGCTTGCTGACGTGTTCGGCATAGTGCTTCTTAGCCAGTTCCGGCGTGACACGCATCATTTTGCAGGCAATGATATTCAGACCCTTGTCTTCGAATCGGCTGATAATGCGGCCCATGAGCCGCCGCTGCACGCAATCGGGCTTGAGAAGGATAAGAGTGCGTTCCATGGTCGATGTCTCCGGACGTGATTAAGTCGGTGTTTCCTTCGCGCGCCAGCCGTACCAAGCGACCTGGCGCCGCTTGTTTGGCCATGCCAAACAAGGGCTGCCGCGCAAAACCCAGTGCCAGCGCCCCTCCGCGGGACGGGCTATTGTAAGTTGGCGAAGAGCGGGGATTTTAGGTGATCGGCCGGGTTGTCTCAAGCCGGGTAGAGCGTCAACCTGTCGCTGGCGACCGACAGGCCAATACCTCGGCACTGGTTTGCAGTCGCACACCGCGCTGCTCGAGTTCCGCAAGCGCAGCAACCACGTCGCCGGGCCGCCGATCGATTCCCCGGCACGCATCCACGATCAGGTGAACGACGAAACCAAGGCGCAGCGCGTCGCGCGCGCTAAATGCCACGCAGTATTCAGTGGCCAAACCGGATAGAAAAACCTCGGCGACACCTGCGTTGCGTAAGTACTCCACCAGCCCCGTGCCACGGCCGGCGTCGTCGAAAAATGCGCTGTAGCTGTCGACCCGAGGATCAGCTCCCTTGTGAATGATCTTCGCCACCTTTCGCGTGACGAGCCGGCGAGACAACTCTGCCCCCGCAGTGTTCTGCACGCAGTGCGTTGGCCACAGGATCTGGTCACGGCCGTTGACGTCGACGATGTCCCCCGGTTTGCAACCGGGATGATTCGCCACGAAGCTGACGTGGTCTGGCGGGTGCCAGTCCTGGGAAGCCACGACAAGCTCAAACTGCGCCTGCAAACGGTTGATCACATCGACGATTTCATTTCCACGTGGCGCCGCCAGCGCGCCGCCTGGTAGAAAATCATTCTGCAGGTCAATGATGATCAGGGCGCGGTTGGTCATGCACGCATCCTCGAACGAGTCGACGGCGCCCGCGCGACGCGCATGCCGGTTCCAACGTTTGCATTTCTGCAGAAAAATGCCGACCGCGATGTGCCATCACCTCCCTCTCCTGCTATTGACGAAGGGAAGCCGGGCACGATGGCAGGTACAGCTGACACCTCAGTCGATCTATGGCATTCCGACCTAAAAACCCTGGGGTACCTCTTCTCCGCCGGCGGGCGAGAAGAATAGCACAATGTTTGGGTTCTTCTTCTGGTCGACCACCTTGGCGGTGCCGTCGGCAAACAGCGCTTGGAATTTCAGCTTGGCCAGGTGCGTAACGTTCGCGCCCGGGTCAGCCCGATCGAATTTCAGGTCAGTAGGCTTTGTCCAAATGGCGCCCCGCTGGTCGAACACTTCGACGACGAGAATGGTAGCTCCCTTGGGATCGGTAATAGAATCGGGTTTAGGAGCGTCCTGTCCCTCGAAGACGGTGCCTGCACCAGTGGGCATCAAATAGTAGGTATGGCCGTCGAAGGGCTGGCCAGGCGTACGGTAAGCGCGGGGCATGCGGTCAATCAGCGGCTTGTTGTGTTCGCTATCCCACGGTTCGTCCAGATGAAATTCCTTGTACAACGCCTCTTCGCCCAAAAAGGGGAGAAGCCCCACCCGCCAACTGAGCAACGGCTTGCCGTCGGCGCTGAGGATGGCCGGTGCGGGATAGGCGCCTTGGGCGGCGGCCACAGCATCCAGAGCTGCGCCAATCTTGACCAGGTGGTCATGCGACGTCTGTTGCTCGGCAGCGGAAACCATACTTGTCACTGGCGCAATCAGCATCGAGCCCAATGCGTAAATCTGGTTCTGCAGGGGAATCCCGACATAGGTCAGCCGCAATTGCTGCCCCTCTTGCTTATGCGTAAAGTGCGATTTGAATCCGTCAAACATTTCCGACAGCACCATGGCAGGGCCCGCGGAGCCGATGCCTCCCGAGGGATCGATATTCGCGACCATCTCGTCGACGCTCTCGCCAATTTTCTCGACGACATTCAAAACCAGCGCTTCCGTCGCGATCGCCCCCTCTTGGTCCTTGGCGTGCAAATCCATGGTGATGCCGGTGACGGGCGTGATGTCGAATTTGACAATCGCCTCGTCGATGTTCTTCGGGACCTCCTTGACGGCGTCGAACGGCGGTTTGTCGAACGGGGCCGGAAGCTTGCTAAACACCAGGAAAGTCATAATCTGCGGCCGAATCAGCGCCAACTCGACGACGAGTAGTGCGCCCGCGGCATCATCTGATTTACGGAGTGTCGTCAACAGCGGGCTCTCGGCGTCGGCCGGGGCCGCCAGCATCTTCTTTAAGGTCTCCTCATCGGCTGTGACGACCGTACGATCATCTGCGAAGAAAAGGCAACGCCCTCCCTCGAGGGGACGATAATACTTGCGATCTCCGTCAGTTACCTCGTCCCACTCCGGCGAAATCGCTTGTCGAAGCTGCTGCGGATCCTCCGGCTTCTTAAAGCGGATAATGGCACCCACAAAAAACTCGCCAAGTTTCTTGCCGAGTCCTCCGATGATCATGACCTGTTCCAGCTTGGCAGGCTCATATCCCGTATCCGCCTGAATCTGGCGTGGCAGCAGTGTATTCGAGAATATTCTGAAGTTGGGCGCCGCGAAAAGTTGATGCGGGTCAATCGCCAGGGCCACCGCGGCGTCGGCGGGAACAAACGACAAATTTAACGGCTTCGGTGTTTTCAAGGGCAGAGGAACTGAATTTGTAATATCGATAGGGCCGCTCTTGCCTGCCGGAGCAGGGATGCTTGCCTTCCGCTCGCAACCTACCGCCACGCCAAACAGAGCCACAACCACTGCTAAACGACAAATCGAGTGCACGCGGCACCTCCGGAATCGGCCAGGAAAGATTTAATGACATGGGCCCGCGATCATCGCCAACCGCCAGAGGCGAACATGCCCACTGGCGCCCCTACCATCACAGGCGCTTTGATACCGCAATATAGGCTCCGTTCTGCTAGGGACGCAAGAACCGCAAGCGGATGGCGAACTCTACCGCAAAATCATTCGCATGCATTCGGGTGGCTGCCGCCCGCCCAGCAAGTAGATTCCCAGAGAAGTACGGTGGCAGCGAAGCGCCGGGTGATGTCTATTCCGCGATACCTTCAGGCTGAAATCGTCTCATCCCATTAGGGGTAGCTGCCATCTTGTATCAGCACGACTTTGTCGGGATACATATCGACGACCGCCGTGGACCAGTCGAGCGAAACCGCGTGTCCGTCGAGGTATAGATAGTTTGCCACCCGTGCATGCCGAGCATACGCGATCCAGGGTTGAATCGTGAGCGTGCCCAGCCAGATGTCATAGTCGTCCTGCCGCGGATCGCCGTCGGCGGGGGGCGTGAACGCGCTGGCGTCGCGTTCCGAGAAGCAGACGAATTGCGACGTGCCGACTTCGGTCAGGAAACGCGCGAAAGTCCAACGACCGTAGCGGAGCGTCTTATGACTTAATAGCGAGTTCATCAGGTAGCTGGTGCGCTGCTGGATGCCGTCGATCACCCCGTCGGAACCAATAAACGGCTGCGGTTCGGACAGATCTGTCGGGCAGCGATAAATTGCCGCGCTACCGGTGATGATGCCGGCCCGCGCAAGCTCTTCGTCGGCCTCGGGCGCGCCGCCGACGAAGGGCATGATTTTGTCTTCCCAGTAGATTTCGGCAAACGACTCCGAAGCGCCCGTATTGGAAAGCACGTCCGCGTTGAACGGATGGTGCAAAAAGAACTGGCCGACGTTCGCGTCATAATATTGTTGCACGGCCAGCCCAATCTGCCGATAGTTCGACAAGCACTGAGCCCGGCGGGCCGCTTCTCTTGCCATCTGCACGGCCGGCAACAGGAGAGCAATCAGAATCCCGAGGATCGCGATGACGACCAAAAGTTCGACGAGCGTAAAACCCGCGCGAACAGGGGCGCAACGGCGAGCCTTCATCCAGAGGGCAATCGTCATGTCAGATTATTCGCTTCACAAAAAAAGTGCGATATGCGCAGAACGGCATTGAACTGGTCGTCCCCCGTGCTTGGGTTCGTCCTGTCCGAGATTCTACTCGCTCGGCCGTACGCGTCACTCGCCAATAGTGTCGCAACACGGACAAAGTTGCGGCACGAACACCGTCAGGGTCGCCGAGTATTTGGTCCCTTTATAACCTTCGCCAGCAGCCGTTGCATCCGTGTGATGCACCACCACAAGGTAGGTATTTCCCTCCTGGGGGGTAAAACTCGCGCGACCTTGCGAATCTGCCCTACGCTCGTAGAGGTCGTCGAATCCCTCGCGCAGTGAAACTCCGCGTGGGATGAACGAAACCCGGGCGTCCGCCAATGGCGCGCCGTGGTACAGCACCTGCACAGCGATGGGGCGGCCGGGGCCCATCGGAGTTACCGGGTTATTTGTGGGAACTAATTCCAGGGCATGGCCCAGCGGCGCATCGTGCAGCGGGTACGTCGCCGGCACGCGATCCAGTGAAGGGCTGACCACGAAGTATGTTTTGCCGCTTTTGATCGAGCGCAGCGGAGCGTATGTCACGACCTTGTCCGAGGTATGCGCAACGAGGTAGCTGCCAGGCACCGTCGGCACGAAGCGCGTGGACCAGAATCCCTCGGCCGG
>DASXEJ010000266.1 GCA_036490175.1 Pirellulales bacterium
CAATGTGTTCGTCGTCGGCCTCTTATCCTACTTGCCGGTGTCGGCGTTTCACGCATGCGAATCTTGGCGCTATTGCTCGTGGCATTGGTCTGTAGCGGCTGCACGCATCGGCAGCTGTCGCGCAGCATGGTGCACCAAGCGAGCACCATCATGAGCATTGAGTACCAAATGGTGCTCGACAATATTGCGATGCTTGACGACAACCCTGCGGTGCTACCCTGGGCAATTCGCATCAACGACGGCACCGTGCAGGTCAACGACGAAGGTGGTATGCCCGAGCTTGGTGTGCAGTGGGGTGGAACGCCAGGGTTTACACGCGGCGTTCGTGCTGTCCGCAGCATCACCGAGCAATGGGGCGCGCATCCGATCACGGATCCATTGGTGGTAAAGACCCTACAAGACGTCTATCGGCAGGCCATGGGACTCCCGCCCGCGCCTGACCCACCGCTGCTCGCCCAATTGTCAGCTAGTGCTGAAAATCCCCCGGCGCCCAAAACTCCAGCAGGCGCAACAGGTGCTTCGATCGATTCGACCAAGGACAACCAGATCGAAGAGTTGCCCGACGGCTCTTCGCCGGGAACCGATCGGGCCGAAGAGGTCCCGAGCAATCTGCCTTATGCCGGCTCTGCACTAGCTCAACTGCGAGGTCGCTTTGAAGTTCCAGTTGGCTGGTTCTGCGTTGGCTGCAAGAAGGACGTTCCAAAGAATGCTTGCTACGTCGGCCACTATTGCGACCACTACGTTTGGGTCATGCGCGACAACGTCGAGGACCTCAGCCACTTCACGCTGATTGTGCTGGGTATTACCAAACACGGAGTATCCAGTCAGCCTTCCAGTGGCCTAATGTACGTGCGCCATTGATAGTGACATTCTCCCCGTCTAGCGTCGACCAAACCGACGCGACGATAGACCGCTTGTGCGGGGTTATTACTAAAACGAACATCAACCGTGATCGTGCGTCACTCGTTCATGCGAAGAAATGCTAATGATATGCATGGAACGTTCTGCGTCCGATTGCGCAATGGCGACCCACCCTCCTTGACAAGAACGAGACGCTCAAGCTGTCAATAAGATCATGTACTGACGACGCACGACGCGAGATCGCGGTTACTTGCGATCCATCTTGATGAAGTGCGAGGCGAGCGCGGCTGCGCCGAGAGCCAGGGCCGCTTTTCCCCAAAAGCTCTGCAAAATAGCTGGCTGCTTTTGAGCGATTTCGGTTGCCGCCTGGCCAAAAGCGCCGGGATGATTTTCCTGCGTGTAGCGGGCGACTTTGGCCACGTCGTGCGCGTCCATTTTTTGCGGGTCTTTGGTCTGCAGGTCGGGCACCTGGTCGAGCGGCGAATCCGCTGTGTCGCTGCCGCCCCCAAGTTTCTTCAGATGGTCCATTAAAATCGCGGCGACTGACGCCAAAGCGCCGGACGAAAGTTCCCCTAATGGGTTCGTGCCGCCTACGCCCGGCGTGACGTGGTCGGAATACTCTTTGGGATCCGTCTGTTCCGCGATCTTGGCAAAAATCTGCTGCAGTTTCTTGGGATCGAAGTTTTTGATCATGTCTTGCAGCCGCTGTAGGTCAGCCGAATCGGGCGAATCAAATTTCGCTTTTCCGTCTGAAAGCCGTTGCAGGTCGCTGTTACCGATAGCTGCGGCGATGTCCTGAAGAATTCCCATGGTCACTTCTCCTTGTTAATTGGTCGGACTCGACGAATTGACAACAAAGACTAAGCGGGACGTCGCGAAATCGCATGGTACAAGACGAGCACAAGGACCGACCCCACAACAGCAATCAGAATGCTGTACAGGTTGAACCCTGTGATTCCTGAAAAGCCGGCGAAATGCGCGACGAATCCGCCGGCGACCGCACCCACTATGCCCAGCACAATGTCCATCAGCATGCCCTCGCCTTGCTTATTCACCAGCTTGCTGCCGATAAAGCCGGCGATGAGACCCAAAACCAGCCATGCAATGATTCCCATGGATAACTCCTCTGTGTTTGGAATCGGTATCCGCTGGCGGCACCACAAAACTGCGCGGTTCAAGTCGCGCCGCGCACGAGGGGCAGTTTCAAAACCCACAGAGCTGCATTCAAATTTCGAACCAGGATTTCCCGATTGGGATTCGATGGTCCTCGCTCGGCAACACCGACGAATCGCAGCCGCCATTTTGAGGCTGTCAAGGGCCAGATGCAACTGGCTTTCGCAAGACAGCCGGTAGGCGCCGAATCCACTCTGAATGCCCGCCGCCGCATTCGACGTTGTAGAACCACCAAATGGACGATTTTCGAAAAAAAGTTCATCTTGCGATGCGACTAGCGGGACGAACTCCACGGAACGACTGATGGCCCTTCCCATCTCACAAAACGGAAGAGTTTCCGGCACGCGGCCGGAGTCTCATAAATGGGGTCGAGTTCTGCGAGTGCCGCAAAGGGTGTGAGATTGGTAAGCGTCCGCCTCGGATTCTGGTAATTTGGCAATCTTCGCCCTATCCTCAATGCGTTTTAGGGAACCGCCGGCAGGATGTGAACGTCGGTTTAAAAAGCCTGCCCTAGGCTGGGCGAACACGCCACAACTCCCAATGAGCACGGCGATATTCGAAATTGTTTTCTAGTCTCGAGGACAAAATGAGCGGCAGCAACCAACCACACAAGAATCGCCGGACATTTATTAAACAAACGGGCGGATTGCTCGCCGGAGCAGGCCTCGGTCTGGCTCTGCCCACGATTGTGCCGCGCTCAGTGCTGGCAGGCTCTAAAGAGGGAGCTCCCAGCGATCGCATCAACGTCGGCATTATTGGCGTCCGCAATCAAGGCGGGGGCAATCTGGGCCGAGTGCTCGATAAGAAGTTCGAGAAAATCGCCCGAGTCATCGCAGTTTGCGACGTTGATACCGACGTGCTGGCCATGGGCAAGGCCCGCGTCGAAAAGGCCAGCAAAAGCTCCTGCCAGGCATACGGTGACTATCGAAAATTGCTAGACGATAAAGATATTGATGCTGTTGTCATCAGCACTCCCGACCACTGGCATGGTTTGATTACGGTCGACGCCTGCATGGCGGGAAAGGACGTTTATTGCGAGAAGCCGCTGTCGTTGACCATTGCCGATGGCCAGGCGATGGTCAACGCCGCCCGCAAGATGAACCGCATCGTGCAAACCGGCAGCCAGCAGCGCAGCGACGATGGTTTTCGTCGGGCCTGCGAATTGGTTCGCAATGGAAAGCTCGGGAAAATCCACACTGTCCGGTGTGGCATCTCGGGCGTCAATCTGAAGGGCGAGCCTGTGCCCGATAGCGACCCGCCGCAAGAACTCGACTTCGATTTCTGGCTGGGTCCTGCCCCGAAGCGGCCCTACAACGCGCAGCACGTGCACTATAATTTCCGCTTTTTCTGGGACTACTCTGGCGGCCAAATGACCAATTGGGGAGCGCATCACTTGGACATCGCCCAGTGGGGATTGGGAACCGACGATACCGGCCCCGTCTCGATCGAGGGACAGGCGCGCTACAACAAGGACAACCTATTCGAAGTCCCGGAATGGTGCGAGGCGATTCATCATTACGCCAACGGCGTGAAGTTGATCGTTGGCCAAAGCGAAAAAGGGGGAACGACGTTCGAAGGAACCAAGGGCACGCTGCACGTCGATCGCAAAGGCTTTACGTGCAATCCCAAGGAATTGGCGGACTCACCGATTTCTGCAGGCGACACTAAGCTTTACGCGAGCACGGATCACTTTGGTAACTGGTTCGACTGCATCAAGTCGCGGGACTTGCCAATTTGTGACGTCGGCATTGGACATCGCTCCGCGTCGATGTGCCACCTGGGAAACATCGCCATTCGCCTTGGGCGGAAGCTCAATTGGGATCCAATCAAGGAAGAATTTGTCGGCGATCAAGCAGCCAACGAAATGATCGCACGCCGCTACCGTGCACCCTGGAAGAACCCGATCTCCTGATCGCATTGCCCACCACAAGTGAAGAGTTACCGATAACCGTCGCGATTTGTTGAAACACTCCGCGCAAGCACGTCGTTGAGGGATCCCGACAGTTTTAAGAACGAAGAGTATCAAAAGCTGCTGATGGATGCCCTGCAGAGCCTAATGGGGCAATTTCTCCCATCGCTACGCTGACACTCTCCAGCGGCTCGCGGCTGTACGGCACTATAACTTTTGGTGGCGGTCCGACAGAAAGTGGCACCGTGTTCGTACTTGAAGCTCCAAAGCACGCGACGCGGCAATTGACGCTCGCCGGGATTCACCATCTCGCTGCTCATGGCTCAAGCGTCACTACTGTCCTCCGATACCGAACTAGGGATGGTTTCCCCTTGTCGCTCAGTTCCAGCACAACATGTAGGCTCGCGGGTCGATCCACCACCGGCGCGGTGAAACTCGTCGTGACACCTTCGGTCGCGTCGAGCTTACATTCACCCTGAAATGTTCCAGCCTCGGGATATAAATACCACGACATATGAATCACATCGTCGTCCGGATCACTCGATCCGGCCGCGGACAGAACAACGCGTTCACCAGATTTTGCTGATACTCGAAGAATCGCCTTCGATCGATCATCGTTCAGAACTGCCACAGGAGGATGGTTCGCCGAGCCGATCGTATCGGCCACGCACCAATCTGCCCGGGCCGCGAAGTCGCTCTGAATCGCAACGGCCCAACGCGCCAGGGTATTCTCACGGCTGGTCGTTCCGTTCCACCGGTCTTGTGCATCGGCCCAATAATACTCGCGGTTATCCTCGTCCGTTTGTCGACTGTACCGCCCGCCCCAACTCCCCCAGGTCGGCTGCTCTGGGTCGTTCATTCCCGTTGGCACGAGGTATAGGAAGGTCATTGTGTCCCCTTCCTTTTGCCGGTGCGTGGTGTTCAAGGGATACAGCTTTCCGAGTGCGCCGTGTGCAGTTCGCACATCGCGCTCTATGTCGAATCCTCCGGCAATCGCCGTCAGTCCCGAAAACGAGTGATACCATCGCTTGCCATTTTGCTGCGGACGAAAGGTATCGATCCACAATGCAAACGCCGGTGAGATCTCCCGAGTGTGTTCGCCGAACGCATCTGCCGATGCCAAGCGAAGTCGGCGTTTGAACTTCGCGTACCCCTCCGGGCCGCGCTCCTTGAGTACGCGTTCGAGCGCACGCCGGAGATTGTTTTTTCCACCCCCCGAAGCGGTTCCCCAATCCGCATACCATATCGGCCTGGGATCGTCTCGATCCACGGCCGAGAGGATGCGTTCGACGCCGTCGTTCGAATCGTCATACCCGGCGACCGTCATCTTCCAAAGCGATTCGGATGTCGGATATCGCCCATCATGCTTGGAAAGATTGTTCCAGCAATCGCCATAAGCCGACACCATCGCTCGCACAATTCCCAGGCCTGTTCGCTCACGGTTTTTGTTCTCGCCGTTCTGGGCATGCGAGCGGTTGGCGACGATGCCTTCGATATCCCATTCGTTTGCATACAGAAGAAATCGCACCAGCGACTGTTCGTCATCCGGGTCGCCGCCTGCGTCAGTTTCAATGATCACCCGTAGGCGCGTCGCGTTTACGCCGAGCGATTCGTCACTGGCTGCAACTGTCCCAGCGACGCTGATTACGACTGCCGATGCGATGACGACCAGCCTTCGGGCCATAATTGTTGGCACTGGAATTCCGCCTTTTTTCATCTGCTGATTGTCCGATTGTCGCCGACGACCTGCGCGTCGGTCCCTAGAGCTTATATGACTGGGTCGGTAAACGGACAAGCTGCTCGATAGCGCGCAGGCAACAATGGCGCCGGGGTGACCAGCGTTCCCGAAAAGTCGTCAACGCTGGGACTGCGCCGTTTGAGGAACCAGGTTTGAGAGTTCAAATTCCCTTCGCCACCTTCACGGCAATCAACTGAGTGGATGAACTGTCGCTTCGCGCTGGGCAACACCTGGCAACGCGTCGGTGTGTCGGACGCGCGTCGGACCGAATCGCGCAAGGATCCGTTGAATATATTTTGCGAATTGCCTCTTGGCCCATGAGCTTAGTGCCATCTTATTCCGGGCGTGGCCCTTGCCTGTTGTTTCGGCACTGAGCAAAACTGGTTACTTGGCGGCCGGCAAAACCTGGTTAATCGCAGGCCCTGAATTTGCAACGGCGCCGTGGTAGTTTTCGCCCAGAAGTGCCGCGAGCGTCGCTGCAATCTGACTTTGCGTCACGCGGTCGCAGTTTGTTCGCTCCCCGAGAGGCGGTGTGTCCGGCCCGAGAAATGCCATCCATATGTCTTCGGCTCCCTGGATATCCTTGCCATGATTCTTCCAGTCGGCCGGTCCCGAGCCACGACCATGATCTGTCGAGATGATGAAAGTGGTCTTGTCGCGATACTGGTCAATCGACTGCATCGTTTCCCAAAGTCGTTGGATGTACTGATCGACAGCATTGGCCGAATTCAACAAGTTGTCGTAGCGGCCGGCATGCCCCCAAGCGTCGGTTTCGAGAAAACCGACGAAAAGTACTCGTGGTTTGTGTCGCAGCAGATGTTCGCGCGCCGCCTGATACAGGAACGAATCGATGACTTCCGCGGAATTCGGCCGAGTGGTGTCCGCGATCAGGTCATTGAGTAGTTGCTGTCTCGGGTTGGGGTCCGGCTCAGGGAGAGGCTCCCAGCCACCCATCACGGGAAAGCCACATCGCTCACGGTTAATGATGTAGGGAATAACGTCCCAAGCGCTGTACGCGGCCACCTTGCCGCCAAACGCAGGCTTGCGGTGCAGCCATTCGAGGACGGTGAAGTTCTTGTTCGGCCTCTTCGCGTTGCTGTCGATCAGCGGATCGGCGAAGCCGGTCAGAATTTCATTGTAGCCCGGGTACGAAAACTTCATTGTGTTCGTGATCTGTGCCGAGCTGCCTTTTGGCTGGTTTCCATAAACCTGCCCTTCCCGAGCGATCTTCTTCCAGAAGAAGGGAAGCAGAGCTTCGCGGCGCTCTTCCGGAGTCTCGCGCCAGAACTTTTCTTCGATGGCCTTCGCGTCCGCGACGCCGCCATGTTGCTTGTTGATCAGCGCCTTTTCGGCGCCGCTAAAGACCTCTTGCCAGCGCAAGCCGTCGGTTGTGATCAGGACGATGTTCCGCGTCTTGAGGTCCGCCGCACGGACAGTGGTCGTGGCGAACAGCAGCACGATCAGGGCACAGTTTGCTATTCTTCGTAATCGATATTCGACGACTGACATGAGTTGTTGCCTGCACGCGACTGCGATGCGCGGTTCACGATGCCCGACACGGCAGCGCTAGTCCGGCTTCGAAACTTATGGAGCAATGGTAGCTTGCCCTGCGCAAGTCGACCAGCGTACGGAGGAGGGCCTGGAGACAAGATTCGAAGTTCCCTGATATCCGAAGCTGCCGAACGAGCGAATCGCATACCTCAAGGTCGCGCGAGCTATCGGGAAGTTACCGGCGTAGCGAATCACAGCGTAAGTGGCTGCCATCCAGTTCTCTCAGTCGTTCGGCGACCCGCGTCGGTCAAATCGATCCAACCATCAAACGACATTCGCATTTGCGCCGAATCTGTCCGCCTCAGTGGCCATTGTCCCAAGAACTCGTGTCGATGATCGGGATTCTTCGGAATCCCATCTGACGACCGTTTTTTACGAGTCGCGTGGAACAATCAACTCATCGCGCTCGCTGCCCACGTCGGCGTTGAACGCGGATTTCGACGTCTTGACATAGGTCTGTTCTGGGAACAGCCGACAGCGGATGGGTGAGCGCATGTGGGCCGTGCACCAGGTATCGCCAACGTCACCACGCCATTCGCGCACGGCGTCGCGGTTCGCTTCCTCCGGAAGCTGTATAATGGCGGCGCAACCGCCTTCAAGAACTTGCCGGCTGTAAGCTACATTCGCGGCCAGCATTACTGCGTGCAGTGCAAACACGTCGGTCGCCCTTACATCCCCGCGAAGCAGCTGCTCCAAAAGGCATGACCATGAACGAAAACAAGCCGACTCGCCGCCTGTTCAGTGAAGCGGCGTTGCTCACAGCCATCACGGCCTGGTTGCCGTGGACCAAGACCGAAGCCGAGCCTACGAACCAGTCGCAGCCCGAGCACGACAATGGTTGGCCAAAGGAGCCCGAGAAGCTGGTCAAGCCGCCGGATCAGAAGCTCGTACTGCACATAGTTGGCCATCAGATTGGATTCATGACCGATCAGGAGAAACGGGCAACTCGTGTGTTGAATAACACCCCGGAGAATATGGCGGCGTTCATCGGCGACGCTTGGTCGTACAAGCCGTTACACCGGCTCATCACCGGCCTTGCGCTGGGAGAAACAGCCGACGTCACTTTGCATTACACGTTCCTTCCCGACGAGAACGACGACTATTCGCGCTACTTGGTCAGGCGTGAGTTTCAAATAACTCGTCACAGCTACGACGATCCATGTCCGGATCTGTACTTGACCGACAAGCACGGCAAAGGCTGGGACGACTTAGCCTAACCACCGACTTCTCTGGACGTGGGGGCTCAGGACCGCAACGATCGCGACACGGCAATTGAGCCCGGACGGATTCTGTACCGTGGTACAGAATCGGTTTGTAACCAGATGAAAGCGCCGTAAAATGTAGACTGTTACGGCATCGCCTTCGGTTGCCCAAGCTGTTCCAAAAACGCTGTATTTCAGGCCTTTTTCACGCACAATTGCTGCGGGCCGTTCGCGCGACTTCTAATCCGCAGGTTGCTGGTTCGATTCCAGCCGGGCGTACTTCGCTGTCGGTACGGCGATGCCAAACGATCGCTGCGCAACTTGTTGCGTCATTTCCGCGCAGTCCGACATGGATCTCATTCGCCGGAATGAGCGACGGCTTTGATGGCATGCAAAAGCAGAACGGTGCTCTCGGGCCTAAAGTCGGGATGAGGGCTAAAAAGTATGACGGAACCCTTGCCATGTTTCGCAGCCACGATGGCGGGCGTCCCGCTCATTGTGTTTTTCTGACTTGGCAGCCGCCAGACTTCCTCGGCGAAATCCGCCAGCGAAACTACCGGCGAAGGTAAATGACGGGCCCACTCGCAAAGAACTGGTCCACTCGTGTAGGGAAGCTTGAGTTTGGACGGCGCTTCCGGAAATACGTGTGACCCGATCGGCGTTACCTGGATTGTCAGCTCTGCGGCGCCTCGATCGGCGAGCACCGCCAGGTCGCCATCACGTTCCGGATCCTTGCCGTTCATGGCCTGTTCATTGACGAGATTCAAGCCATAACCCGTGGTTGCCAGGTAGGCGCCCCCACATATTCCGACGTATCCGCCGCCGGACAAGACAAACGCGCGCAACTCGTCGAGACCATGCTCCTGTAAAGCCTGCGCCTTGTCCGCTGCACTTCCCCCGAAGACGACGACTACATGGTATGCTCGTGCACGCAGCGCTCCATCGTGAACCTTGGAGGGAGTTAGGCATTCGAAGGACAGCAGCGGATCGTGGCCGGTTCGGTCAACAAAACTCCGCAGGGTCCACAATTCCGCCTTGTCGAATGCCACAATGGCGACGCGCACCGGCTCTTCGCGGCGAGCGAACTTCGCCAAAGACGCGCGAAGATCCTGAATGGCCTGTGCCGCGGCGCGCATGGCGCTGGCTTCGGGCACGCTGACGTGATACACGTTGATCGAGTAGCCAATACGCGCCTCTGGCCGCAATTGTCGAAAGCACGCAAACAGCGGATTCATTCCAAAGAGAGGAGTCAGGCCGATCGCGTACCAGCCGGGGGTTATATCGCTCGGGTGAAAAAGCCGGGTGCCAGGCGGTCGGTCTTCGATGATGGTCCCGTGGAAGCCGAAATCCTCGGGCGAGGCATACGATCCAAGGGCTACTTTTAAGTTATTCCGATCTTGATCGCATTTCTGCCACTCACCCAGACGAAGCGCATCCTGGCCCCAATCCAAGCTGCTTCCCAGCAGATGTCTATGGCCATTCGTTGGTCCGCCGGCAAGGAGATTGAAAAACGAGAGACTATAGGGGTAGCAGCCGAGGCTGCCTACAACCAGCGTGCCTATCGCGACGACGACACTCGCCCTCACGGCGCACGATTGCCTTGTTTTTGATGACGTCCAAACGACACCGAGTCGGCTTATCCACACATAAAAAAAGGGATATGCCGGAATCAAATATCGATAGTGAACGCTCATATTCGATTGCGACGCACATAGCAGAGAGACCACTACGATGGGCAGTGCCAGCGCTACTTCCGACGTCACATCTGCTCGACACCTTGGCGCCATCACAAACGCGATGAGCGCCAGTATGGCCAAGGCCAGCGTTCCGGAAGGCGTCTTGACCAGCGCCGCGTACGCATAATAGTACGACCATCCGCCGTGTTTCCACGTCCCGCCAAGATACGAATCCCACGGACGCTCAAAGTCTGCTGCTTGCACATCGATCCCTTCTATGTAATAGCGCGGCAGCGGCAGTGGCAGCGCACTCATGATCGTGTCGCGGAACCGGTTGCCAGGTTCTGGATTCTCGCTCGGCGGGTTGCCCGTCATTCTGCCGCTTATGAGTGCATAATCGCCGAGACGACGGCCTGTACCTTCAAAGTTATAAACCGCGTTCACCGTCACAACCGCTAATGTCAACAGCATGGCAAGCTGCCGGACAGTCGTGGCCGCGGAAACGATCCGCGCACCACGACTCGACAGCATATGCACCGCACAGACGACCACGACGACGCACGGCAACACGACCCACGTCAATTTCGTCAGCATGGCCAGGCCGCAGACGAGTCCGGCGATCGCGGCGCTGGAATATGACTGACCACGGACCCAGCGCAAGGTGACGTGTATAGCCGCGATGCCGAGCGATGCCGCCGCCACGTCGGGATTGATCAAGTGCCCATGGCCCAGGATCATCGGAGAGAAACACCAAACGGTCATCGCAATCAATCCGGCGGCGCCGCCGAACAGATCATAGCTCATGCGAAAGCAGATCCACGCTCCGAGCAGCGAGAAGGGAATGCATGCCCACCGCGCGACGGTGAATAACCAGGCGGACCGCGGACGATTTGCCAACAAAAAGCCCTTTCCGGAAACCAGCTCCGGCCGTAGCGCCGGGTCTTGTGAAAAGGCTGACCAGTCAACCGATGGCGACATCGCCAGGATCGGCAATGAAGCGACAAGACGAACCAGAGGCGGATTTTGCCGGAAATAGTAGTAACTACCGGATTGCCAATGGCTTAGGCCAGCAGGCAGGTGAGCGATCTCAATTTCTGTCGGGGCGTCGCGATAGCCGGCATAGGCCAGTAGCAAAGCGTGGGACAACAGGATTCCTATCGCGCCCGTGCGAAGGGAAGACCCTTTCCCAGTGCTAATCCATGAGGAATTGGCCGTCATCAATTGACCGGAGAGCTGACGGTGAAATGACGAGCATCGCGGTCGCCGTCCGCAAACGTGACATGACAGGTGACAACGAAATGACGGTGTGCGGAGTCGGCGCTGCGCAGTAGCTCAACGAAGTAGCGCCCCTCGGGACCTCGGACAACACCGCATTCCAGCCCGTCAGGTTGAGCGGTGACGGCGATCTCTTTGATCGCCTCCTTAAACCACTCTCGCGTGATAACCTCGACTTTCGCACGCGCGTCACCGTTCAGCGTTGCCTCCGCGGGAGAGAACTCGATCCGCGCTTCGCGCGTTATCGCAAGGCGGAATTGCGCTTCCCGTCGCACTTCATTCGCTCGGACGGTAATGAGCGCGTGCAATTCGTTGTCATGAGATAATAGGTTCTCGGTCAGCTCCTTGGAGCGTTCCAGCACACATACAACGCGGTGCGACTCACCCGATGTTGGCGAGCTTGCTGCGGATTCCTCTGAGACCTCCTGAATCGATGCTTCGACGGCCTTCATGCTCGATTCCACCTCCAAGCCGTCACGAAGCTCTTGGGCAACGAACAAGCCAAGATCGGTTTTGTACTGCGGGGCATCGACATCTCTGTCCGTGATGCGCATTTCCGTCTCACGAGCGGACGATACGTGCATCGAAGGCGAGCCGTGGCCGTCGTGTCGCGTGCCGAAGATCGAAATTCTCTTCGAGCGTCCATCCGAAAATTGGGCCAGCAAATACTGCACGCGGCGCCCCTGCGGCCAGTCGCCGCGCGAAGTGCTGATTGTCAGCGGCTCTGCGGAATTTGCATCGATAATCTTTCTCTGCCAGCTCAAGCGGCCAAGACAGCCGCACGAGGAGTACATCTCAACTGCCACCGGCACGTCGGAGTTATTTTGCAGAGAGATCGTGGACTCGACAGATTTTGATGACGATGCCTCGCCGCCCACGCCAAATTCGCCCAAATCGATCGAAGCGGGCCGTATCTCCACCGTTTCCGAGCTCCGGGAGGCAACTCCGCGGTAAGCAAACAAGACGATGCCGTGCCGTGCCGCTAGGGCACCATCGATTTTGGCGATCTCGTCGGCGGAGACGTCATCGAGATACGTTACTCCTCGAGGAACGTCTGCGAGATAGACCCCTTTCTGGTTACGTGACAGCACGTAGTAGTGATCTCCACCTGAGATCGGCAGCGCGAAAATCGCCACCATACCGGACCGAATACGCCGCAGATCGCGGATCGACACATCCCGTCGTCCTTCCGCCACAAGACCGTAGGCAGTTAGGACACGTTGCAGACTATTCAGCGGGACGCCCTCTACTGATGGGACGAGGTTTTCGCTAACCAGGACCGGATTGTAAGGCACTCCCAGGATCGTCATCGTAAGGCCCGTTGCATAGAACGAACACTGGGTGATCCTCGCCTCGAACCGGCCGTCATGATCTCGCCACCAACCGTTGTCGAACTGGAATCTTGGGTTGGCGCTGGCGGGCTCGGCAACGCCGGCGCGACTTTGGTTGGCAACACCGCCGAGGAACGTGCCGAGTACCATGACGGCGGCAGCACCCCCCTTGAAGTGCTGAACGAACCGTCGGCCCCATTTGAGGATTACGACCAGCAACAACACGGCGACCACCGCCGGCAGAATGAACCGTCGACGATGCGCAACAATTTGCTCAGGGACCTTTAGACCATGGAAAACGGCAAATGCCTCGACCGCCTTTTTCTCGTCGACCGGATCTCCGGACACGGTGTAAAGTTGGCCGGCGACTTCGTCCACCATGTTGGTGCCTTTTTTCCATTCGATGATGAAATCGGCCTCGGTCAGCGGCCGGTTGACGGCCACATCCGAAAAGGTGTATTGAACGACCGGATCATAGGTAAGGTCTTTGGTTCGATGAAAAAAAGTAACGGTCTGCGGCACCCAAAACCCATCGATTTCTTGCAATTCATAACTAATCTTCTCCAACGACTCGCCCGCTTGTTCAGCGGCGGCGCGGGGGTCTTCAAGCCGGCTGGTGAGCACTTCCAGAACCGCGCCCGCCCGACCTTTCCCGGGCGAGAAGCGTATATGGGCAAACATGCGCAAGTCGCTTGCGGTGTCCTGGGCGGGCGTGACCGTGTCGAGCACGACAATCTGCCAGATGCCGTCGTCCCCTTCGGTGACATGCACCACGCCGTATTGGTCGATCTTGCTCTGTAGATACTGCGACAACGTGCGGGCCTGCTCGCCGTCGCCGAGCGGGAAGAAGTACGGAAAGAAATACCGCATCCCCTGCGTCGCAAAGCCCTGCGCCAAGACATTCGTGCTCTTGTCGGTCTTGATGAGCCCCATCGCCGGTTCCTTGTCCGGCGGGAGCGCATCTCCCGCGAGCTGCTGGTGCTGCTTGCGAATTACTTCCCCGTCGAACGTGACGATTTCCCGCACGCCGACCGTCTCGACATCACCGCTCGCGCGTTGAATGGCCTCGGTCGACAACCTAAAGCGACCGTTCGCGTCCAGTGCAAAGTGCGCAATTCCGTGCACGTCCTTTTGCTGGATCCACTGCTCGCGGCACGTCCAGCGAATCGCCGAGATCGCCTGTTCTTTGGCTCGAATGATCTTGAGCGCTGCATCGGGCGGAATTTCAGCGGATCTCGCGCTCTGTGGCGCAACGAATGCGATTTGGGCCGCCAATAGTGCGCAGAATGAGAGAACACCAAGTCTCATAACCCTCCTCCTCCTCAATCTTGGCAGACCTAACGATCCACGCCGCGGACCTACAGTCGACGTCGCCAGCAGCGAAGCCCTGGTAGGCGACACACTCCGTATGACGAAGGCCAAGCAATATACGGTTCCCCGGCCTGCTCCGATTGTTTAGGTCAGGCTAAAACGACCGCAGTACCGCGAACTGCAAATAAAGTCGGTCATTTCATCGACGATCCGCTGAATAGGTGCCCAGAGGCGAAATCCGTCTTTCCGTTGTGGGCGTTGCAACTTCAATCCTTAATCGCGCACGCGAACGCATGAGGAATCCGACGTGAGCAGCCGGCCCGACAGCAACTCAGCCCTCTTTGACCAAACCTCCCTGATCCTGGCACTGAGTCAGGTTGCCAACCCATTTTTGTTGCATGGGCGCCCCGACGGTGCAGCCTGTCACCTTTCCGTTGGCATCGGTCGTGGGATTACATGTTCCCACGTTGACCTGACAGCAGAGAAACTGCTTGGCCTGGTAATTGTTGCGAACCAAGCCGCCCTGACAGGTAGTGTGGGCCTGGCCGCCGCACCCAATGTTTTGCGCAGCGGCGGCCCCACCGGCTCCACTGCAGGCCGCGGGAACGTCGTCGGCCGTCCCCATAACGCCATCCGGGCCCGGGCTGGCCGCCGTAAATTGGCATGTTGAGTTGGCCACGAAGCCACCCTGGCAGGCCGCTCCTGCAACTGGCTTTTGTGAGTAGCCCGCCGCCACGACCGACTTTAGTTCCGTCACATAAACTCGTTGGCCGGGCATTTCGTCCGACGAGAGATACAGCTCCACGAGCATCGCCGTCCCCAGACACGCGAGCGATATTGCCATCACCTTGTACATCTGACGCTCCCTAAGGTTAGTGAAAATGGTTTTGATCGGGCAATGCAACACAGCCGCGCGCTAGCACCGAACGAGTGTCCGACTGCAGTACCGGCGTCCCCATAGGGCGTGAGTGGTCGTGAGCTTTCAACCCTCCGGAACCGCACCTCCCGCATCTTGACAAAGGTTCAGCGTCCCCACCCAAACGTCGGAGTATGGCCCATTGGTTCGACATGCCCTTACAGGACCACCTGGGAACTGGACGTTATAGCAGGTCCCCAAATTGACCTGGCAGCAGAAGAACGACTTGTTCTGATAGTTGGTGTTTGAGAGCGCTCCTTGACAATTCGTATGGTTCTGTCCCGTACATCCTCGATTGGTGTTCCAGCTTGGGCCGCCTACTCCCGAACAACTTGCCGGAGTATCGTCGGCCGTCCCCATTACGCCATCGGGCCCTGGCCCCGCGGCGGTAAAGACGCAGCTTTGCGTTGTCAGGTACGCCCCCTGGCAGGCGACTCCATTGACAGGCGACTGCGCATACCCTGCTGCAACAGTCGACTCCAAGTCGCGATCCGACGAAATTTGCCCGGGAAGTCGCTCGCTGCTTACGTCCGTAGTTCCGACGCCATACCAAGTGAGCACTGCTGCCGCGGCCAAAGCGCAAATACCGGTCTTCATACAGGTTTCTCCTTAGTGTAAACGCACTGCATGTAAGTCGCTGATTTTCGAGAGGAATTTAACATCGTCACTGCGACCATTCGGAATCGGAAGAGGTGCCGGCCACGATCCCCTCATCTAACTGAATAACTGCTGGAGTGTGCGCGAACCAGTCTCGATCGGCCGTAAGTCGTCCCCTCGCCAGAACACGGGTGCTGGCGTCAGCACGCTGGGTGTTCACGTCGTCAAAGGGGGGCATCTCGATAAGAGCCACGCGATTCGTGTGGTCGGCTCCCGCCGATTCGCGAGCCGCCTCCTCGATCTTGGCGATCAGCGCCCGGCACTTCCGGCAATCGTGATGGTGCAGCACTATGGTCCAGCGGCCACTGGTCAACGACTCCCCGATGTCGATGTGGCCCTGAAGTGGAAATTGCCTGCCGATCCACTGGTTGGGGTCGAGCACAACGAGCGAAGAAACACCAAGGCGCTCGCCATCAGCAAGTAGCGCCGACGGCCCGCCATTGTTCATCGCCAATGCCGTCGGGATTCCAGAAGCCACAAACGCACTGCAGAAAAGTGCTACACGCCAGGTTCCACTTCGACTTTCGGCAAGCGGCGGCTCTTGCGCGACATTTCGCCGCGGACGAAGCTTCCAGAAGAAGGCCGTGGCCACGACATCCATCGCTAGCACCAACCACGGGTTAACCGGCATGCTTCCAAAGCAACCGCACGAGTCGTCGCCTGTTACGCCGCGATATAGTGCGACAGCAATGAAAATGCTGAACGTTATGATGGCAATCTGGCGAACAGGTTCCTGGTACAGCCCAACGACAAGAGCCAGGCCCATCGCGATTTCCCACTCGACCACAACGATGAGAAACCACCGTGTGGTCAGAATATCGGTTTCGTTCAGTGGCCCTGTGGCCAGTTGATAGGCCTTGAACGTGGCAGCCGTGAGAAACAGCACACCGGCTACGACGCGAAGGGTGTCGTAGCTGGTCCAGCAATGGCCGCGACGATTGACGTCAACGGCGGCATGGCTGCTGAGCAGCGTGTCGGCGTCCCTCAGTCCGTCCATTGTGCCCCTGAGCCCCGGAAGCTTTGACTGCGCTGGCCAACATTCATTTGATGAGATCGGATCAACATAGCGGAATGCGACACAGTGTCAACAATTTATATTTATGGGAAATGTGTGTATATGCCACACGTAAGGTGGAATTAAATACTTCTGTTGTTGTTTGCATTAAATAATCTGCGTCGATATAAACGCGCAAAGCACGTGATTGCGATGTGCGACGTGCGAAGGCCGTGCGATGCCGCGATCGATGAACGCTCTCTTCTGCTAGCCGCGTTTCTGACAACTGCTTCCGCCACGAGGGACGCATGCGACCATTCCAGGCAAGGCTTTCGGGCGCCTTTACGCTGATCGAGGTACTTCTTGTCGTCGCGATCATCGCCCTTCTCGTCACGCTCAGCATCCCGGCGATTCAATCCGCCCGTGAGGCAGCGCGGCGGACTCAGTGCACGAACAACATGAAACAATATGGTGTGGCGTTTGCTGGTTTTGAAGGTCAGCAGAAGATGTTTCCCGCGGCCCTGACCGGGCGCCTTACTGGGCCGATTTCCCGCGACGCGACCGTCGAGCTCTACGGTTATATGGCAGACCTAATGCCCTTTCTGGATGCGCAGTCTGCGAGTGCCGCTTACCATCGCAAAGCAGTGTTTTGCGCGGCGGAGAATGCTTCGGCCATTCGAACCGTTCTTCCGGTGGCGATTTGCCCGTCGGCACCAGATCGTGACTTGGTTGTCACCGCGACGTTCGTTCCTTCGCTTTCGGTGAGTCAGTCGGTTCGCGACTTCCCGCTGCTTTCCGGTGTCTGGTCGACACTCGACAAAAAGTACACCGCCACGTACGAAGCAGGGATTTCGGACTACGCAATCCCGCTCGAAGCCGCCAAGGGGTTGGCGCAACGGTTCGGTTACGAGTTCTCAAAGGACAGCTTCATTGGCTTGCAAAGCATGTTTCCTGTGCCGATAGGAACCGTCCCAGAAGCGATAACGACGCTCAGTCCGCTCTTAGTCGGATCGACGACGGTAGAGCTGAAAAAGCAGACGAAGGCGTCCGACATTACGGACGGACTGTCGCATACTTTCGCGCTCACCGAAGTTGCCGGACGGCCGCAGCGATGGCAAAATGGCTCGTGGACGGGCCTCAACGAGCCGCTTAACGCCGCCTGGGCTGATCCACGCACGGTGCTGCAGATAAATGGCGTCCCTGGACCCGATGGCAATCCTTGTCTGTTGCAATGTGACAACTCGACCGAAATCTACAGCTTCCATCCAGCCGGCGTGAACTTTCTCTTCGCCGATGGGCACGTGCAGACGGTGCCAGCGGGAACGGACCCTCGGGTCATCCTGGCATGGCTGTCCCCGAACCAGGCCGATGCGGCGCCCTGATGGACCGTCCGCAAATGGCCCTTGGTCACCTCACTTTCCTCGCAGCGTGATCCGACGGTGCCTCCGGAGCGCTACTCATGACATTCGCAGTGTCCTTAATTATTGCGCTCGCACAGCCGGGCGAAACGCGGGCGGAGTTTGTCGCGTTATTCATGGCGCGCGAATTGCGATATGGCGGCCCTCACAACCAAGAGACGCTGTACCGATATCGTCTCTTTGTTCCGGAAAGAAAGGAGGGCGTCAAGTATCCTCTTATCGTTTGGCTGCATGGCTGGGGGGAGTCGGCCCGGGACAATGTTCATCAATTGCGGTGGCTCGATTCGCTCATCTTTCATCCGCCGTGGCGCCGTGGCGACTACCCGTTCTTTCTTCTTGCGGTTCAGTGCCCGCGCGACGACGGCGCTTGGTTTCATGCCGACAAATCGCATGCGCCGCCTGAAATGATTGACGTGGCCATGGCGGCGGCGGACGATTGCCTGCGCGAATTTCCAATCGATCAGGAGCGCATCACGGTGGCAGGGCTGTCCAGTGGCGGTTCCGGCTGCTGGGAGCTTGGGATGCGGTATGCTGACCGTCTGGCCGGCGTCGCGCCGCTGGCGGCAGGTGGCATCGATGATAGCCGTGTAGCGCGACTGATCAACGTCCCCGTATGGGCTTTTCACTCAGCCCGCGACAGCAGCACGACGATAGCCGGCGTCCGGCGCTCAGTAGCGGCGCTCCGGGACGCCGGTGGGCGAGCGCATCTGACCGAAATTGATTCGGTGGAACATGACTGCTGGACGCCCGCTTTCGGCGATTACGATCTGCTGGAATGGCTCCTCGCGCAACACCGAGGTCAAAATGCGCTCGCACCAGGCGCAATCTCGTTTCGCGGACATCTACGACTCGCTTTGCGCGGCTGGAGCGCTTGGCAACTGGCCGTTGCCGTGCTCGTTCCTCTCGCCTTGGCGACGGCCGTCTGGACCGCCGCTCGTGGTCGGCCCCAAAACGTCGGCGCTACGTCAACCGCCGACGCCAAATCGCCAGACCGCCAAGGATGAAGATGACAACCACTTCGGCGGCCGCCCAACTACTCCACGACCATCGCCTGATGTCGATCACGCCAAGAATCGTTGAAGTGGCCGAAGGAGAAAGCTCGAGAACCAGCGAGATCCCACCGAGTAAGAGCAGGAATTCTAGCCAGGGGAATCGGCGCGGAACGCCGCGATTCTCGTGCGCCTCCTCGCTGCCGTGCACTTCGAGAAACCGCTCGACGGGCGGTAGTATTGTCTTTGTACTGCCGCGTGCGGATTCGAGTTCCGTCGCAACGAGCGCGGCCGGTTCCTGGGATGCCGCGGAAGCCGACAACGATCGCCGAAACAAATTCCTGGGCGACCAGCGGACATTGAACGTCTTCGTATCTCGAGAAGGAGCACAGGGCGGCTCCCCCGTCGTAGCAGGCGCCGAATCGGTCGCTTTCTCTTCAAGCAGCCCGAATTCAACCAGGCCGGGCTCCGACCGACTCTCAATTGGCGCGCCCAACACCGCCAGAATGAGCGATTCAAGATCGTCGACGGCGGCCGTAGCCGGCGCGCCGCGTTCGCCAGTGATGCTTCGCCGCTCCGACTCCAATTGCTCCAGATAGCCGGCGATCGATTGCCACTCCCCGGGACCGACACGTCGAACCCGATCGCTTGACGCCAGCTTCTGCTCGCGGATCATGGCCACGACGTCGGCAAGCAGCAAGGGGCCAAGCGTCTGCCCCATGACCTCGACGAGCCATTCTGCATGCGGAGGCCTTAGCAGCAACCCCTCGACGGAATCCGCGCGCCGCCACTCCCCCCTCTCGTCGCGCACCAAGTCACTTGCAAGGAGCGTGCCTCTACGCATCGCCTTGATAAGATCGGCGAAGCAAAGCGGTCCGAATTCCTGGCCGAGCGATTTGAACCACCAGCGACCTTCCATCGGTCCACCCTCCTGCAAGACTGACATTCCTCACAAGCAGCGGCGCCGCTCATTCTGGCGATCGAGTTGGCCTCTCGCAAGATCGTATTCGCTTGATTCCGTTCGACCTCGTTCTTCCCAAAACCACCATGCGATCTCTTGATCGGTCGGATCAGGAAGGCTGTCCCCTTGAGTGACGATCTAAGTTGCCAGGGCGCACTCGGCCAGCGTCACTTCCTCACTGCGAGATCGTAGGCGGTAAAGAGTCGTATTAGAATCTGCCGGCTACGCGGGACATTGGTAGACACCGTGATATGCCGTCGCCAGAATTCTGTACCGCGGTACAGAATCGGTTTGAAACCGTGCGAAATCACCGTAAATTGTAGAGCGTTACGGTGTTGCGCTTGAGTAGTCCATCTGTCCCGAAAATCACTGAATTACCGGGCTTTTTCACGCAATACTCTGCCAATCGCTTCCGCGACTTCTAATCCGCAGGGTCGAGGTTCGAATCCAGCCGGGCGTACTTTGCTTTTCCTGTCCATCCGCTGCCAGGTGACGCCAACATCCTTGCCGCTGGACGACTTGGCATCGTCGGAGCCGTCGCCCCAACCGACACGTTGCGACACCGAGCGAAATGGCAAGTCGTGCGTTTGTGCAAGCTTTTGTGCAAGCTGGCCATCGGTGCCCGTTGCCTTCTGCTGCTCGATGGTGTGTTGTTCGTCAGTCCCAATGCTCGTGGTCCCAGAAAACGACCGGGCATTCGTCGCTATCAAAACGGTACGTGTCCAGGCAGCCATGGTTTCCAGCGCCATCATTCATGAACGGCACCAAATGGTGTGGCATGCTCGGCTCGCATTCAGTCCGCTCGCATAGGACGTGCCCGACGAGTGCATAGGGGTGAGGGACGCTTGGCCCCACTCTACTTGGCCTGTATCAATCGGTTCCTCAAATCGGCGACGATCACGATGCCTGCCAACCCCCTCGACTTTACGTGTAGGATCGGCGCTTCGCCATCGGCATCGTAGACCAAAGCAAACGGCGCTGGCAGGGAATGTGCGCGCATCGACATCCACGATGCGCTCGCGTTTACCCTAGTCATATATATAGAGGGGACATGCCCTGGCCAGATTGGCCAGTTGACGGCGGGATGACGCAATACGAACGCCATACTCAAGGAGTGGCGACGTCATGAAATCGCAGCGCCGGCAATTTGAGAAACGCGGCGTTTGACTATTTTCCATTTTGCCCCGCCTTGCATTTACACCGCGTTGACGTGCTTAAACCCAGAACATTCGAGTGCCTGCGTTATGGGCATTCTTTGAGTTGGGTTTGCATAACGAACCCTTAAGGTTCGCCTTAAACCTTTTCGTAACTGTGGTTTATGGGCATGGCGGCGCCCTATGTAGCAACGCTGGCACGCGACTTGCTTACTCGCCAGCCAGCGCGCCAGTTATGTAAGGCGAACGAGCGCGTCCGTGGTTTTTTCCCTGTCACGTCCTTCTGCTTGGCGAGCTTAACATGAGATCATTGCGCGCGTGGGTTTCGTTGTGTTGTCTGTTATTGGTGTACCTGGCACCACTAGCAGGTCGAGTCGCGGCCCAGGACCCTCCGGCTGAAGCGGCGACCGCAGCTGCGGAGCCTGCCGCTGCGGCGCCCCCGGCGGCGAATGTACCGCCCTACTTCACGGCCACGACGCCACCCGATGCAGACGGCAAGTCGCAAGCTCCTTTCTGGCCTGATCCCACCGGTGGCAAGTCGGGAACTTGGGCCGCTCCCTCGGGAGACACGGCCGGTGGCGGCGATGTGCCGGAGAGCCTGAAAGGCCCGGATCTCTACGATCGTATCGCCCACAATTTGTTCTCGATCAACATGGTGTGGACGTTGCTCGCCGGGTTCCTCGTGATGTTCATGCAGGCCGGCTTCATGCTCGTAGAAACGGGCCTGTGCCGCGCGAAGAACTCCTCGCATACCGCGGCCATGAACCTCATGATTTACCCGCTTGGGTGCATCGCGTTCTGGGCGTATGGTTTCGCGATTGGCTGGGGTAATTGGTACAACGCCCCGGTCGCCCCTGGCTGGTATTCGCCGTTGGGTCCCGGTACTTCGGTTTTGAACGGAGGCATTGGTATAGAAGAGGACACGGCCACACCCGGTATCTACAAGTATGGCCTGTTGGGCACCAAGGGCTTTTTCTTGCACGACATGGATGACACGGGCGTAATGGCCCTGTTCTTCTTCATGATGGTGTTCATGGACACCACGGCCACGATTCCCACGGGGGCCATGGCCGAACGCTGGTCTTGGAAAAACTTTTGCCTGTATGGATTGTGGGTAGCGCTGCCCTATTGCATCTTCGCCAACTGGGTATGGGGCGGAGGCTGGTTGGCGCAGGCTGGCAAAAACTGGAGCTTCGGCCACGGTGCCGTCGACTTCGCCGGCTCGGGCGTCGTGCATGCGATGGGTGGATTCATAGGACTTGCCGGCGCCATAGTGATCGGCCCACGCATCGGTAAATACATCAACGGAAAGCCGCAGGCCCTGCCCGCTCACCATATTCCGATGGTGGTTTGCGGTACGTTCATTCTGGGTTTTGGCTGGTTCGGATTTAATCCCGGGTCGACACTCGCCGGCACGGACCTGCGCATCAGCGTCGTGGTGGTGAACACGATGCTGGCGGGCGTGGCCGGCAGCATCATGGCGATGCTCACCATGCAAGTCCAAGGGCTCAAGCCTGACCCCTCGATGATGTGCAACGGCATGCTAGCCGGACTGGTGGCGATCACGGCGCCTTGTGCCTTCGTCGACAGTTGGGCAGCAGTGGTCATTGGCGGCTTGGCTGGCGTCATTGTGGTATTCAGCGTGTTCTTCTGGGACAAGATAGGAATTGACGATCCGGTCGGCGCCATCTCGGTCCACGGTATCAATGGCCTGTGGGGACTTATCTCGGTGGGCCTGTTCGCTAACGGCAAGTATGGCGGCGGCTGGAATGGTGTCGTACGACCCGAAATGGTCGAGAAATACGGTAGCGACGGCGTACGCGGGTTGTTCTTCCACGACGCGTCGCAGTTGAACGCCCAGTTGCTCGATGCGGCAGTAGTCGCTGCATTCGGCTTTGTCATGGCGTATGTCTGGTTCAAGTTCAGCAACATGATCGCGCCAGTCCGCGTTAGCCGCGAGACCGAACTGGAAGGTCTGGACGTGCCTGAAATGGGTGCGCACGGTTACCCGGATTTCACACTTTCTTCACACGGTTCGACAACCTAAGTGTGGCTCGACCAAGGCGGTCCGGTAGGTAGAGCCCCGGACCGGGAGTCTGTCATTGAACTCCTGGCTTCCGCCTAGCCAGAAGGACGCCCGCGCTTGGGTGGGTGGTGCAAACCACCTGCCCAAGACGGGTTTTTTTATTTTGGATGGGCCGCGTCTCACCATCGCACGGCAAAGGCATCCGCCCGCGGCTACTCAGCATTCGTGCGGCGCACCGTCTGGGTCGCATTGACCTGACGGCTGAACCTTTGGCGACGGGAAGTCGAGCGCGCGATAGAATCGGGGTCGTTCTATGCCCCAAGCACCATCCATTCGCCGCTGGTTCCAATTCGGCATGGGGACTTTGTTTGTCCTTGTGACGGCTATGGCGTTACTATTTGCGATGATCGTACCCGCCTGGCGGCAGCGTCACGCCGTGGCGGAGATTGTTGAGCTGGGGGGCCGAGTTTCTTACGAGTATCAGAGCGTCGGTGCAAAAGCGCCGTTGGCGCCAGCCTGGTTGCGTGACTGGCTTGGAAAAGATTACTTTCAATCCGTTCACGGCGTGTCGCTTTTTGGCCGCGAATTCAAGAATCCTGACAAGGTCGCCGCAGCGCTCGAACAAATCGCGAGCATGCCAGGTGTTAAGAGCCTGGCTGTTGCTGGGGCAGGCCTACAGGAAGCGCACTTGGCCAGGATTGGCCAACTTCATGCGTTAACAGACCTCGCGATAAGCGGCAAGGTGACCGACGACTTGTTGGCGCAGATGGCGATCACTACGCCGCTGAAGAGCCTTGTCATTAGCGGCACCTTTACGGATGCGGGACTCGCACACGTTTTGCCTTTGCGACAACTAAATCGTTTGATACTGGATGGTCAGATTAGCGGGGCCGGTGTAGCGAGCCTGAAAAGTCTGAAGTCTTTGGATGATCTGAGTCTTTACGGTACTATTGCCGATTCCGACCTTTCGCAGGTGGCGACGTTGACGCAATTGCGCTCATTAACTCTGGGCGGAACGGTTACGGACGCGGGGATGGAGCATTTGTTGCCGCTTTCCCAGCTTGAAAACCTTACCTGCGGCGTCACGCTTCAAGTTGCGTCCGAGTTGCAAAATCAAACCGAGTTTGATTTCCGAGACGTTTCGCCCAGGGGCGTCATCGATTATTTTGGGACGAAACACGGTATTCGATACCGCTTCGATGATGCCGTGATCTCTAACGCCGGCATTTCAGTCGATACGATGGTTGTGACCGACGCGGCGATAAACCTCTCACTCTGCGACGCGCTCGAACGAATCCTGAAACCCAAGGGTCTTGGGTTTTGCATTGAAAATGATCAATTGGTCATTACCACAGCCGAAAACGCGGAACTAGCGCATCAGGGAATCAACAAACTCCGCCACGCTCTGCTAAATCTCCGCGAAGTGCGGGTCGGCTGGTAGCTGTTATCGCATACAGCTCTTCGCAGACGCAGTGGTATCGTCCGGTAACATGCGCACAAATGATATTGGGCAGTGCCTGGAATCGGGTCGATTCCTGTTTGGTGTTTGTCCGCCTTTATTCCCCCCAAGGGGGAGTAAAAAGTTCCCCGGTTTACGCGATCGCTAATTCGTCCGCGGCTCGTTGTGCTGCTCGCAGGCGGCCCTTGTCGAGGTTTTTTCTACGATCGGGGAATGTCAAAGCGATCCAGGTTCATCACCTTGTTCCAGGCCGCGATGAAGTCGTGGATGAACTTTTGCTGGGCGTCGGAACTTCCATAGACTTCGGCCAGGGCGCGCAGCTGCGAGTTCGAACCGAAAAGCAGATCGACGCGCGTGCCGGTCCACTTCACTACGCCCGTTTTGCGATCGCGGCCCTCGAACAGATCTGCGTCTTTCGAGAGCGCCTGCCAATCCGTGCTCATGTCGAGCAAGTTGGCAAAGAAGTCGTTGGTCAGGGCCTCGGGCCGCTTGGTGAAGACTCCATGCTGTGTCCCTTGTAGGTTGGTCTTCAGGACCCGCAAACCCCCGACGAGAACCGTCATTTCGGGCGCGGTCAGGGTCAGCAGTTGTGCCTTATCGATCAGCAGCGCTTCGGCCGGTACGCTGTATTTACCCTTGAGATAATTGCGGAAGCCGTCCGCGATAGGTTCGAGCACCGCGAACGATTCCACGTCGGTTTGCTGCTGTGCGGCGTCCATGCGTCCTGGCGTAAAGGGAACCGCGACCTGATGACCGGCGTTTTTCGCCGCGCGCTCGATGCCGGCACAGCCGGCCAGAACGATCAGGTCTGCCAACGAGATCTTCTTGCCGCTCGACGAGGCGCCGCCGTTGAACACACCCTGGATTCCCTCCAGTGTCTTCAACACTTTTGCCAGTTGAGCAGGCTGATTGACTTCCCAATCCTTTTGTGGCGTCAGGCGAATGCGGGCGCCGTTCGCGCCGCCGCGTTTATCGGAACCACGAAACGTCGACGCCGATGCCCAAGCGGTTGAGACCAACTCCGAGACGGAGAGCCCCGCGGCCAGGATCTTGTCTTTCAGCGAGGCGATGTCCTGTGCGTTGATCAATTTGTGATTCACCGCAGGGATCGGGTCCTGCCAGATCAGCTCTTCGGCCGGAACCTCCGGGCCGAGATAACGCGCACGCGGGCCCATGTCACGGTGAGTCAGCTTAAACCACGCCCGAGAGAAGGCGTCGGCTAACTGCTGCGGGTTTTCCAGGAAGCGGCGCGAGATCTTTTCGTACGCCGGGTCGAACCGCAGCGCCAGGTCGGTGGTCAATAGCGAAGGGGCGATCCGCTTCGAAGGGTCGTGCGCGTGCGGCACCGTGCCGGCGCCGGCACCGTTCTTCGGTTTCCACTGATTCGCACCGGCCGGGCTCTTGGTCAGTTCCCATTCATATCCGAACAGGTTCTCGAGGAAGTTGTTGCTCCACTTGGTGGGTGTGCTGGTCCAAGTGACTTCCAGGCCGCTGGTGGTTGCATCAGCACCTGTGCCCGTGCCAAATTTATTCTTCCAGCCTAAGCCTTGCTGCTCGAGGCCGGCCGCTTCGGGCTCGGGCCCTACATCAGTTGCCGGGCCGGCACCGTGGGTCTTGCCGAAGCTATGGCCGCCGGCGATCAGGGCCACCGTCTCTTCGTCATCCATCGCCATCCGTTTGAACGTCTCGCGGATATCGCGCGCCGCGGCGATCGGATCTGGGGTGCCGTTGGGGCCTTCCGGGTTGACGTAGATCAACCCCATCTGCACGGCGGCCAGCGGATTCTCGAGATCGCGGTCGCCCGAGTAGCGTTTGTCACCCAGCCACGTGGTCTCGGTGCCCCAATAGACGTCCTGATCCGGCTCCCAGACGTCCTCGCGTCCGCCAGCGAAGCCGAATGTCTTGAAACCCATCGTTTCGAGCGCGACGTTGCCCGTCAGGATGATCAGGTCGGCCCAGGAGATCTTGCGGCCATACTTCTGCTTGATGGGCCACAGCAGCCGGCGCGCCTTGTCGAGGCTGACATTGTCGGGCCAACTATTCAGCGCGGCAAAACGCTGCTGGCCGCGACCCCCGCCGCCACGGCCATCGCCCGTGCGGTATGTGCCTGCGCTGTGCCATGCCATGCGAATAAACAACGGACCGTAATGGCCGAAGTCGGCTGGCCACCAGCCCTGCGAATCGTTCATCAGTGCCGCGAGATCTTTCTTCACCGCGGCCAGGTCGAGGCTTTTGAACTCGGCGGCGTAGTTGAAGCCGTCTTCCATCGGATTCGACAGAGCGGAATGCTGGTGCAAGAGATCGAGCCTTAGCTCGTTGGGCCACCAACCGCGAATGGAATTGCCGCCGCCGGCGGTGTGTTGAAAGGGACTTGGAGCTTCGACGGACATCTGTGATCTTCCTTTCGCTACCTAGGCTGTTGAACAGCGCTATGTGTGTTGGCAATCGAAATATTTGTGTGGATCATCGCGGCTCGTTGGCGGGCGTTTGTCCGCGGACGTTACCGCAGGGGCCTAAGCATTGTTTCGTGCCATTCGTATCGACGGTCTGCGATGGTTGGAATCGTACCTCCCGGCAAGCAAAGCAGCAATCTGGGGTTTAGAAACACCATAACGGGTGTCCGATGAGAAGTTTGTGTTGATTCGATTAGCACGCTATGGATTCGCAAAAACTTGCCGAAGCGCAGGGGTTTCTGTTGCTAGTCGCCGATGACATCGGGATAATTACGATCGTGCGCACCGGGAACGGGCCATGCGAAAAGTTGCTGTCACTTTCAGAGTGGTGGCGATTAGAACTGTTCTGCGTATCTCGCTTGCTTCTCGGTGATGCGTTCGGCATTGACTCGCCTCTAGCTTGTGGAGAGATAACATGCCTGCGACCATCCACCGCCCTGCGACTGTATCGCGTAATGTTCGCCGTGTCTCCCCCTCGATCGTCGATCCTGCGAGCGCCGCGCCGTTCACGCTCGAACAAGAGCTCAAGCCCTTCGGCACTTGGGTCGGAAAGCCTATTTGGGTGCCGCCGAAGGAATCCGGCAAAACATTCGCCGAGACCATGCTGCGCGAGACGCGCCCGTTTGCCGCCAAAGACAAGCGTTGGGCCTCGGTCGTCAAGAAGCATCGTGGCGACTTCACGCAGGTGCGCGAGATCGAACTGTCTCAGGCTTCGATTCGACTTCCTAAAGGAAAGTTCTTCGTCACGGTAACCGAGCAAGAGCACTTCGACAAAATCACCGACACGATACCGAAGTGCGTGCAGACCCGGCTTGATGAGTTTTTGAGCGGGCCCGCCATGCAGCGGGGCGCGAAGGTCTATTACCTGAAGCCGCTGTGTGTCGAAATCGGCGACGAGCTGATCCTCACCACGCGTGAAGACCTGATGGCGGCGATTTCCAAGGTTCAGGACGACGTCTTTGCCGAGTACCGACGCGTGGCACGCTACCGCCGGCCGTTGCAAGCGATGGTGGCCGCCGCCAATCTTGGTTTGGCCCTGCCGCGCGGGGTGGTGAATTACGCTGTGGGCCGCAAGCAGCGGGCACTCGATGCATTCCAGGCCCATCTGGAATTCAAGCGCAGAAAACTTGCCCTGCGTACTGCCAAAACGTTTCGCAAGTGCCGCAGCGACGGCTGCACTTTCGACGAAGTGCTTGAGCTAACCAGTCCGCTCAATCGGATCGACGTGATCGATCAGTTCTGCATCGAGAATGATGTTTCTTCAGCCAAGCGCCGACAATTGTTGCTCATCGCCACAGGATCCATTCCTTGGTTCGTGGCGATGTCACTGACGATTTCGTTCATGGCGTCGATCGCCGTGGCTTCGTCGACACCGCCGATCATCGTGTGCGACCCGGCTTTCGTCGCCGAAATGCCGGGCTCGGGCGGGATGGTCCTGAAGATTGGCCACTTCGACGAGGTCGGCGGCATCACGCACGTCGAAATCTAGCGACGTATAGTCATCGCCCGCCGCGCGGAGACGGTTGCTCCGCGCAGGCGGGCTCCTAAAGCCAGGCTGACAGCGCTGTCGAAGCGAGACCGCTGACTAGGTTCCCTGCTGCCAGCTCTTCAGGGCCTCGATCGGGTGGACCAGCATCAGGGTGCTGAGGATCAGGCTATCGCGGATCCAGAAGACGAGCGTCAGTTCCGTGACAGCGAACAAGATCAACGAACCTGTCAGTCCGAGATACGACGCCAAAGCAAATCCGCTGCCACAGCTAATGACGTCGCCCAGCGAATTCGCGATCGAGTCTCCCTGGTAGCCGAGCGAAATGGTGGCGGTGCGATAACGCTCGATCACCATCGCCGAGTTCTCCAGCAACTCCCACGCGGCTTCCAGCGTCATTGCGCAGACAAAACGCCATGTGGTCGGCAGCCGGGGAACGCTCCAGGCCAACAGCCAATAGAAGACGACGCCGTGCAGCATGTGGGTAAAGCTGTACGGATCGAATAAATGCTGCGAGTTGTGCGAGCTCTGGATCTGTCCCGACCAGAGGAACGGCTCTCCACACGCGCACCACCAAGACCGCCCGTTGTGGTGCAGCAGGTAGCCGGCGGCAAGCAGGATCACGACCAGCGCCAGCCCTGGCCACAACCAGGCGCGCAAGCCCGCGGGTTGCGTGGTCGGTTGCTTTTCGACGTTCTCGCCAGACTTCGCTGAGGACTGCTCTGACATAAACGCGAGATCCGTGGGAATGTGCGTGCTGCGCTGTGGGAACGGTCGTGAATCGCACCGCCATCGTAACCTGTGGCCCTTGAAAAAGCGCGCTGCACGTGATGATTCCCGCTCGGCGGCGATCGGCAACAGTTGTGGCGTTCTTACCCACCTGTTGCCCTGCAGTTGGACCACTGCATGCCTGCCTGTGGGGCACTGCACTCCCCACACGACACGACGCGCGCTCGAAAACGCGTAGCGATCGCTAAACGTCGCTCGGTTCGTGGGTTGCGGCCGATTCCAGACGCGCGCGAGGTGCCTGGCATCGAATTTGTATTGTGCTCCCGTCATCACAAACGGCCCTCGCATTGCCAGGAGATTTTCGAAATGAGCAGCCCCCCTGAATCGCGCTCGTTGTTGGCGGAGTTTCTGGACAGTTTCCTGCAGGAACGAAACATCCGCTGGGTGCTCACCGCCGGACTGGCGATCTTGTTCGGCTCGTCCGTCATGCTTGTGACGAGCCATTGGCACGAGGCCGGCCCGGTTTGGAAGTACCTTGTTTTTCTGGGGTACACGGGCGTCGCCTTTGTCGTGGGGCAGTTCGTTTGTCCGAAGTTGGGGCTGGATCGGACGGCGACGATTCTTCTCGCACTGGTCGCGCTATTGCTGCCGGTGACTTTTGTCGCCTGGCGCTGGACCTGGCCCGGCGTCGATGGCGGCACGATGAGCAGGATCATTTCCGCCGCACTGCTGGTTGCGAACACGGCCCTGACGGCTTTTGCAGGGCGCGAGGTATTTCGGCGATTATTGCGAGGGGACCAACTCACGTTTCTCGCCAGTTATGTATTGCTGTGCGTCGTCGGAGCGGTGCTGCCCGCCTGCCCCAGCGGGCTTCTCCTGCCTGCCAGCGTGCTGCTATGGGGAGTGTTCACCGTCGGCAGCGTGAAAGTGAATCGCCACGTGTTCTGGTTGACCGAAGAGTTGCGACGGCCGCGCATCTTCGACTTTTTTCCTATCGCGCTACTGGCGGCACAGTTCGTAGGGCTGTTGGCCTTTTGCGTGGTGCCGTATGTGACTGTCGCCTGGCTGGGGCCAATCTGCGTGCTGGCCTCGTTGACGATCTTGCTCACGGCTGACACCGTGGCACGCGTCTTCGAGCAGCGCACGGGGGGCATCGTTTGGCCCTGGCCGGCGACGATTGCCGTACCGATGACGATCGGCTTGCTGGTTTGCGTCGGCGGAGTGTTGTTGGCATCGTCGGGAATAGCACAAGCGCACGATGCGCGGCCGCTGGTGGTTGCAGCCGCTTTGGCAGCATTTGTCATCGAGCGGGTGGCGCGACGCACGAACCACGCGTCGTTCGTCTATGCGACATTGCTGCTGGCGACAGTGGCCTATAACTTTCTGCCGTCATTCGCGCTCGAAACGGCGCGCCATGTCATTACCCAATCGGCTCACGCCGTTCAAGAGCCTCGATTGCCGTTGGCCTTTTACGGCTTCACCTATCTGCCGCTGATTGGCGGGCTGCTGGTCATCGGAGCCATGGCCAAGAGGCGAGGCGACGCTTTGTTCGCGGCGCCTATCGAACGATACGTCGCGCTGCTTTCCTGGTTGTTGCTCGGCCTGGGCACAACGCACGTCAAGGCGCTGGCCGGCGTCGGCCTGGCCATGACAGCCGTGTTCGCCGTACACGAGCGCCTATTCCGCTCGCAGGGGGGCATGGTCGGGACGATCATCGCCTGGCTGGTGTGCTGTGCCGGTGTGGTTCCCTTGGTCAGCGCCGTGGGCGATGTTGCGGTGCCGCAGGTAGCGCACTTTCTGGTGTTCGCGGGGGGAGCAGCCGTTTTGTTCGCGGTGGGCGCGTGGCGCCGTCGCGTATGGGGAAATGAACCACTCCATTATGAACTGGCCAGCCTGACCGTTTCGCTGGCGATGGCGATTGTCTTTCCGCTGTTTGCTGTGGCGGCCGATTTGGCAGTACCTATGTTGGGACTGGATATCCCCAGCACCATGGTCGCGGGAACCGACCTGCTGACGTGGGCTGCAGGAGCGGCGATTGCCCTGCTGATGTTCGGTCATAGTGTGCGCTGGCGCAGCCAGGCGGTGAGCACGGCCGCGATTCTGTTTTTCCAAGCTCTGCAAGTGCTGGCCGTACTGCAGAGCGGTCTCGCCAACGAGCATCTGCTTGCCGTGGCAACGCTGAGCCTGACCGGACAATGGCTGGTCGCCCGGGTTTTGCGGATGCGGCCGACATTCATCGTCTCGCAGGTATTCGGCACGGCGTTGCGACGCACACTCTCTGTCGAACTATCGGCGATGTTGTCCTTGGTGTGGCTGCCCCATTACGTTTTGAGCGCATGCGGCCAAACGCCGTGGAGTGGCAGTGTGCCGGAATGCGTCGCCGCGGCGGCGATCATCGGCTGGGCATTCGACCAGGCCATACAGTCTGGGCAGCGGGGCACCGCTCTGGTTGGCATGCTGACCATCCTGGGTCTGGCCTGCACAATTCTCGTGAGAGTCGCTGGTCCAGGCTATGAGCCATGGTTGCCGGTGGTCTGTGGCGCGATGGCACTGCTGGGCGTGCCGGCTGCCGAAGCCTTGCGGGCATATCGTGGTCGTCATCCGTACGACGAGGACCAACGTTGCACATCGGCCGCGCAAACGATCGAACAGCCGTTGGTGGGACTCATGCTGGGCGTGTTCATCGGTCTGGCCTTGTGGTCGATCGTGGCCTGCACAACTCCGTCGATCGTCGCGGCGGTTTTAGCCGCAGCAGGGCTGGCCTGGTTTTCGGCCCGCTCGCGGTTCCCGGCATTGCGTCTGGCGACCGTCGCTTTGATCAGTTGGCAAGTCGTGGCATCGCCGGTTGATTTTCTGACGAAGAACCACGATTACGTGTGGGATTTAAGGTGGGTCGACGCCCAGGCAGCCGCTTTCCCGGTAGGCCTGCTGGCGGCAATCGGTTTTGCGGCTTGGGCGTTGGTGCGTCGCACGAAGAACAACGACGTGGCCGCCATCGTCGATTTGCAACGGATGGGTTTGGGAGCGGTTGCGATCCTAACCGGCCTGTCCGCGCTGGCCGTCAACGATCCAACGGCCTGGCAAATTGCGATGGCCCTCTTGGCCCCGGTCGTGGTGGCCGTTGCCTACCTGTACGGCGCGTGGCGCGATCAGATCGAAGCCCGCGTCTGGAGTGCCATGTCGCTGGCGGGCGTCGTGTTGGCTTATATGTTTCATTGGCACTTGCTACGCGTCGACGGGCAGATCGCGATGTTTGCCTTGTTGGGAACCGGCTTCGCGGCGTGGAGCGTTGGTAAAGCGCTCGCCGGACGCGGCCGGTGGGGAATTTTTGCCAGGCCGCTTGTGGATGCTGGCTACCGGTTGCCGGCGTTGAACCTGGCCGTGGCACTTTTCAAACAGGCCACGCTGGCAGAGCCGGGCTGGCTCGGTCCCGGAACCCTGGCGCTGTTTCTGACGGCCGGCTTCTATTTCTGGCGCGGCGTGGAAGAGCGTCGTCCGCCGGCTGTCCTGTTCGCGGCGCTGGTCGCGAACACGAGCCTGTTTCTGGTGTGGCACGAATTGCGAGTCACCAATCCGCAGTGCTACATGATTCCGTTGGGTGCCACGATCTTGCTTCTGACAGAAACATTGCGGCGCGAAGTTCCGGAAAGTGTGCGGGATCCGCTGCGCTATCTCGGTGCCATCGTGGTGTTGGTCTCGCCGACGTTCGAAATATTCGACGGCTCATGGCTGCCGTTTCTGACATTGATGGTGGTCTCGGTCCTGGTGTTGCTGATGGCCATCGGACTGCGTGTGCGGGCTTTGATGTACGCCGGAGCCGGCTTCCTGGCCGCGGACCTGGCCGGCATGGTCGTCCGCGGCTGCGTCGATCATCCACACCTGCTGTGGGTGGCGGGGCTGGGCATCGGCACCACCGTTGTGGTGCTGGGCGCCGTGTGCGAGCTGAAGCGCGAGGCGCTGTTGGCCCGCGTGCGATCACTGTCCGCGGCGCTGGAAACCTGGAACTAGGACTTGATGTTTGGGCTTTTACCTCATTTCAACAGGAGAACGACGATGAATTGGATGGAAAGTTTCAGTTTCGTGATTCGCTCCAGCGTGACCACGCTTCGCGAGAAGGTGGAAAATCCGGAGCGAATGCTGCATCAATTGCTGGTCGACATGGAAGAGGAGCAGTGCCGTGTACGGTCGAGCGTGGCCGAGGCTATTGCCGACGAGATTCAGCTTGGCAAGCAGGTCGACAAGGCGCGGCAGGACAGCGAGACCTGGCTCGAGCGCGCCTCGACGGCCATGCAACACGGTGACGAGCGGGCGGCCCAAGCGGCACTCGAGCAAAAGCTGGCTGCCGACGGCCGCGCCGCGTCGCTCGAGCAGGAACACGCCAAGCAAAAGGAGCAGACGGCGAAACTGGGTCGCTCGGTGCGCGAACTGGAATCCAAGATTCGGCAGGCGCGGCAAAAGCGCACGTTGCTCTTGGCGCGCTTGACCCGGGCCGATTCGCAGCGACGGATCGACGGTGCCATCTCGCAATGCGGCACGGACTCCGCCTTTGCCTCGTTCGATCGACTCGAACAGCGTGTGGAACGGGCCGAAGCACTGGCCACGGCCAACGATCGGCTGGCCGACCGCGACCCCGACGCGGAGGAATTAGCGCGACAGTTTGAAGAACAACAACGTCAGGAGCAATTAAAGGTCGAACTTGAGGAGCTGAAACGCCGTGTATCCCAGTAACCAGACAGGCATGATCGCATGGTGCCAGCAACTCGCTCGGCTCATGCGATCATGGTGGAAGGTGGATCGCATTCGCGTCTCGCCGCGGGAAGGTCGTTTAAGGCGGCTGGCGTGCGGCACCTTGGTCAGGATCTGTGACCAGTGGTTCGAAATCGAGAGCCGCACGGTGACCGCGGGACCCGGAACGGTGCTGGTCACTTACGATTGCGCGGCGGCGAACCGCAGGGCCCGCTTGCACGTGAAAACGGCCAATACCGGCGATGCGGACACCGTGCGCTGGCAGGATGCTTCGGTCCATCACGAGATAGACGCTGCCACGATCGAGATATTCGAACGACAACCTGGGATGCTCGACGCGCGGGTTCCGTACCCGTCGCCGTGGCAAGATGACTGAGCGCACGACGCGTCGTGAGATGGCGCGTCTTTCGATAAAGAACCAATCACAGGACCTTACCTGGTCATGCAAAAAAACAATCAGATCAATTTCGGCTTCGCCGCTCTATTGATTGGTATTCCGGCGATATTTCACTTGGAATTCGCGGGATCCTATATTGTTGATCCGCGCGGAGATCCGCGGACATTCTGGATTGGACCCGTTAGCACGACACTCCCCTTTGTCGGTTTGGCGGCAATATTCTTGCGACATTGTGCAAGAGCCACGCGGCGCGGCTCGATGATTGGCGGCGTGACCTTGCCGGCCTACGCCGGCGCGGCGGCGGCATGGATGACGATGATGTCGCTTAGCCTCTTTCTGACATCTCAAACTCCTGGTCCGTCGACTTCGTCGACGATGGGAATCGCTGTGCTTTTCACGCCACTGTTCTATGTTCCACCGGTTGTCCTCGGATATCCGCTGGGCGCGATCGCTGGCCAGTACGGGATGCGACGAAGAGGACGAACTGGCAGCTGAGGGAGTTCGGTCAGGCCAGGGCCGCGACGCAAAGGCGTTGCCACGCGGCCGGTCGCACGCTTCCGGGCCCTGGCCAGCGATCGCGCGATCCGAACGACGCGCCTACGCGAGAGAGACTACACTAGACGGACGAATCATCTTGTGGCAACTGCGATAGGAGTCGCGCGCAGCGGCGGTCCCGTCGTTTGTGCCATTGCGTGTCCAAAGTGACATTCCCTAGTACCGACTACACGACCGAGCATGCTCGCCAGTATTGAACTATTTGCCTATGGCGCCGCGACCGTGATCGACACGGTGCTACTGGTCACGCTCGTCGACGCCCGAAACTATGCGCGCGTGATGTTGCCGATCGTGCTGCTGACCTGCGGCACATGGCTGTTTCACTTCGGCACGTTTTTTCATGCTTATTTCGAATCGCTGGAGACGCCCTGGTCTGGCGAACTTCACTGGTGGGCCATGAGCGTGATGGCGCTGGGCCTGATCATCATG
>DASXEJ010000267.1 GCA_036490175.1 Pirellulales bacterium
ACTTGGCTATCCCCGGATCTT
The DNA here is from genome assembly GCA_036490175.1 of Pirellulales bacterium. Classification (NCBI taxonomy): domain Bacteria; kingdom Pseudomonadati; phylum Planctomycetota; class Planctomycetia; order Pirellulales; species Pirellulales bacterium. Next base: position 22 of record DASXEJ010000267.1, read on the forward strand.
TTTTTGCGCGTTGCGAAATCAGCGTCAGCCAGCTCGATCGTTGAGTCGAAATCGGCGAGTGACAATAACTCGTAACTACGTGACGGGCGCAAAAGTGGACCACCAATAAGGCCTCGTGACACGATCGCCAATCGATCGGTCGCTGCACTATGAACATGCAATCCTTTCAGTAGTGATCTGGCGACAACGTCCGCGAGGGGATGTGCAATCCTCGATCGTCGTCCCTTATCCGACCTCGGTCTTGTCCGAACGATTGCATTTCAGCTGTGCCTTCGATTCAATTAGCCCTGATGGTTGCATGCCGTGCGGAGGACACCAGGGTGCGAGCCACGATGAACACGTTGCTATCTGCGATCCTCAAAGATGATCCGTCCCAGGTGAAGGACCTGCTGAAGGCGGATCGCGCACTGGCAACCGGCACCATCGGTGAACCCAAGCTCTACAAATCCGAGATCTTTCACTGGATTTACGTCGGGGACACCGCGCTGCACCTGGCTGCCGCCGGCTATCGGGTGGAAATCGTTCGATTGCTGCTCGCGGCCGGGGCCGATCCTAACGCGGCCGTGAATCATCGTCGCAGCGGCCCATTGCACTATGCCGCGGATGGCTACATAAACGGCCCCGCATGGAACGAGAAGCGGCAAGTAAAAACCCTCGAATGTCTGCTGGAAGCAGGCGGCCAGGTAAATGCCCAAGACAAGAATGGCGCCTCAGCTTTGCACCGTGCCGTCCGGACTCGCTGTGCCGCCGCCGTACAATTCCTGCTGGAAGCGGCCGCCGATCCGGTGTTGAGAAACAAGTCCGGGTCCATGCCGTTTCATCTGGCAGTGCAGACCACCGGCCGTGGCGGCAGCGGAACCGAAGAGTCGAAAGCGGCGCAACAACAGATCATCAACGTGTTTCTATCGTTGAGATTAAGCACGGGACTCAAGGACGGAAAAGGAAAAACCGTGTTGCAATGCGGCCAAAGCGACTGGGTGAAACGATTGTTAACCACTGGCGCCGCTGCGGCAGATTAGTTTCGACGTCCGATGACCGCCATTCGGGCCTCGTCTTGCGAGTCGCTCTCTCAGACAAAGCCTAGTCCGCGCTAGGTTCGGTACCGGCGGCCTGCACCAGTTGCGCGAACTGCTGCAATTCATCCGCATTGAGATCCGACATGGCCCAAAACTCCAGGCCAGATTTCGTCCAATGAACCAGGTGATAGCCCTGCCGCTCGAGCAGCTGCAAAGAGATACTGTGGTTGTCGCTCATCGGCCAGCAGAACAGGTTGATCACATGCTTTCGTCGTCCGTAGACTAGCGCGGCGACCGGCCGATGGTTCACATAATCCAGGCGTCCGCCCATCAACGGAAAGCCTTCCTCTGCAAAATCGTTCACCTCGGGCGAATAGTCAAGCTTTCCATTAAACCAGGGCTTCACCTGATGCCGGTCCGAGGAAGCCACGTCGGCCACATGGTCCACCAGCAGCGAACGCACATGGCTGGCCACTACTTGATCGACCACGGCATCGGTCGCATCGCTCCGCCAACTTCGGTCGATGAGCCATGTCGCTGCCACAAATAGCGCGGCGGCCGTCGCCAAGCTGGCTATCGGAAGCAGCCTACGATTCCATGCATGCTGCGGCGGCTTAATGGAAGGCTGCTTGCTTCGAAATTGCTCGCGCAATGCGGCCGGCGCGCGGTAGTAAAGCGAACTGCCGTTAATCGCCGAGCGCAACGCCTGCTGCTGTTCGTAACCAGACTTACACGCTCCGCACTCTTTGAGATGTCGTTCCATCTCCAGGCTGTGGAGCAAATCCAACTCGCCGTCAAAGTAGCCGTGCAATAGTTGTTGAGACTCGCGACAATCCACGTTACGACTCCTTCCCGATTCGTGCGGCCAGGCATTCTTGCAGTCGCCCTCGGGCGCGTCCCAGACGCGACATCACGGTTCCGACCGGAATGCCCGCAATCCCGGCGATCTCTTTGTACGCCATGCCTTCGAATTCTCTGAGCACCAAAACCTCACGGAATTCCGTGGGCAGCTCTTCTATCGCTTGTCGCAACAAGTCTCGATCGACGTTGGCCACTAGCGCGGCGTCGGGACTGGTGCTTCCGGTTTCGGTGCTGTGCTTCTCTTCGTCGAAAGGAACTGTGGGCTCTCCCGCGCGGTTCGCGTGCAGCCACGTGTAACACGTATTGCGGACGATGGTCAGCAGCCAGGCGCGGCAATTGCGCCCGCGAACGTTATCGAAGAAGCGAAAGGCGCGCAGCAATGCCTCTTGCACTACATCGTCCGCATCCGACTCGTTACGCGTCAACCAGCGCGCCAAGTTGTATACGGCGTCGAGATGTGGCAAGACCGCTTCTTCAAAGCTGGCGCGCTGTCTGTCGTGCAAACGAGTCTTCGATCCTTTCGGCCGGTACAAACTCCTCAAGAATAGACCGCCCTTTGTGGGCGTTTATTCCCGCAATTATTCGCGGAATTTCGCGGGAATTTTCGCCCTAGGTAGGCAGTCAATACGTGGCAGCGATCACGTAATCCAAGTTTACGTCAAACCGCTGCCGTCGGAAATGCCTAAGGGTTTTACTGGCAATGAAACATTATTTGGAGTGCACTTGAATGACCGACCAAATGAAGAGCTCGTTGCAGAATGACGGCGTCGATCGACGAGGTTTTTTGGAGTGCATGGCCTGGGCCGGCACCGGTCTGCTTTGGACGTTGAACGGCGGCCTGCCCACTGGCCGGGCCTTCGGCCGCGAGTCAACGGGCGCCGGCCCGAACGACTTCTCGTTCGTCCAGATCAGCGATAGCCACATCGGATTCGGCAAGGCGCCAAACAAGGACGTGGTCGGCACGCTGCAGGCGGCCGTCGCCAAGATCAACTCCCTGCCGCAACGGCCAGCGTTCGTCCTGCACACGGGCGACCTGACGCACCTGGCCAAGCCCGAGGAATTCGACACCGTCGCTGAGGTGCTTAAAGGCGTCAACGCAAAGGTACTGTATGTGCCCGGCGAGCACGACTTCGACGCCGACGACAACAAGCTTTACCTCGAGCGCTTCGGCAAGCACACGATGGGGTCCGGGTGGTACAGCTTCGATTACAAAGGCGTCCACTTCGTCGCTCTGGTGAACGTTGCGAACGCCAAATCGGGCAGCACGTCGAGCTTGGGTCAAATCGGCCAAGCGCAACTGCAATGGCTTTCCAAGGACCTTGCCGGCATATCCAGCAGCAAGCCTGTCGTCGTCTTCGCTCACGTCCCGTTGTGGGCGGTGTACGAGAAGTGGGGTTGGGGAACGGCAGACGCCGCGCAAGCGCTTGCATTGCTCAAGCGTTTTGGTTCCGTGACCATCCTCAACGGTCACATTCATCAGATTATGCAAAAGGTCGAAGGTCGTGTTGTATTTCACACGGCCCGTTCGACCGCTTTCCCGCAGAGTGAGCCTGGCAAGGGTTCTCCGGGGCCGATGCGCGACCTGCCTGCCGACCAGTTGCGCGGCGCACTGGGCGTGACAATCGTCGGATATGTCGAAAACCACGGCCCCTTGGCGGTTGCTGATCCCACGCTGGCATCGTGACGAGTACCAAGTCGGATTCGTGCCCGAAAGATATCACTCGGTGGTTACTGCTTCACAAGAGGATCTTATGATTCGGCTCGCACTCTGCTTCGTTGGCTCTCTGATAGTGAATTCCTGCTACCTGTCAGCAACCGTGTCGGCCGCGGAGCGCCAGCGAGACATCGCGTCGGAAGTGCTTTCTGTTTTCGAGGCCCGATGCGCCGCTTGCCATGGCCCCGAACTGGCCAAGCCGGAAGGCCGGTTCGGGTACGTATCAGATCTCGCACGCTTGGCGGCCAACGCCGAGATGGTCATTCCATATTTCCCGGATGAGTCGGAAATTTGGCAGCTAATCCGCCGTGCAGAGATGCCACCAGACGACTCGCCAACCGGTCCATTGACTTCGGAAGAAAAGGAGGTGATCCGCTCTTGGATCGCCAAGGGCGCTCGCGTAACTTCGCCCGTAGACTTGAATCGAGCGGCGACCGACATCGACGCGCATGCGCCTGCGGTCCAAAGAACGAGAGATTCCGCGCTCATACGGCCTGGCGTCCGTCACGCCTCCCGCTGCCCCACCCATCGCCGTGGGTTTGCCCAGACCGGCTCGGTGGAGTCGGATGCCGCACGCAATTCAGAGCGCTCCCGCGGTCGCACGCGTCTCTGAGACGTACAGAATAACGACGTCTTCATTGATGATTCGTCGCCGATCTCTTGACACGCGCCTACGACTGTAGGTACATTGCGCCTACAGTTGTCAGTAGCGACCCCCTTCCGGCTTCGGCCGGCAGCCCGTGCAAGGATCGAGACGTGCCAAAAAATCGCGATATCCCCGCGCTCTCCGACGCGCAATTGGAAATCATGAACGTCGTGTGGGACCAGCAGGAGTGCCCCGTATCTGACGTTTGGAAGTTATTGCACGAGCGTCGCGGCGTAAGCCGCAACACGGTCCATACGCTGATGGTTCGGCTGGAAGAGAAGGGCTGGCTGTCGCACCGCGAAGTCAATGGTGCGTTTTTGTACCGCGCCGCCGTCTCTCGCGAAGTGACCCAACAGCGCTCTGTCGAGAACCTGGTCGAGACCGTCTTTAACGGCTCGGCCGAAGGTCTGGTGTTGGCCTTGCTGGGGGGCGGTAGCCTGACGAAATCCGAGGCCTCCCGCATTCGGCAATTGATCGACAATGCGAAATTGAGGAAGTCATGAACGACGGGCATGCCTTTGCTTGTATGGTGCTGCTGCAGGTAACGGCAATCACTGCCTGCGCCGCGATTGCTATAGAAATCGCCAAGCGGCAGGCGGCACTGCGACATGCAATGGGCGTCCTGGCGCTCGGGTTTGTGCTTGCTAGTCCAGCCTTTTCCTTGCTGCTTCCGAGGCCTGCCTGGCTCGCGCCGATCGCTCGAGATAACGCCAGCGCGCCGGCCGTGGCTAAAACTGTCAGCCGCGAAAAGCTCTCTCTCACCAAACTCGTCGATGCGGGAATCGTCGATGGCTTGGATGCTCGAAAACTAATGACTGATCCGTCTTCCGTGCCGTTGGCCAATGTGCCCGACGACTCCGTCAATCAGCACGCGACGGTGGATCCGATCGATGCTCGGAACCGCACGGCCCGCTCGGCGGCTGACGAACGACTAGCTTGGCTTCATCGAGGGTTTTTGCTCGCCGTGTGGATTTGGGCTGGCGGTGTCGTGATCCTTTGCCTGCGATACATCGGCACCCGGCGTCAACTCCGATCCCTGACAGCGTCGGTTCAACCCGCATTCGTTGACGCGATAGTCGTCGAGCGAGCCTGCCGCACGGCAGAGCTCGCGTCGCCGCCGTTGCTGGGGATCTCGGATGTGGCGCCGATGCCACTTGTGCTGGGATGTTGGCGGCCCGTGGTCTTACTGCCGCGTCACCTTGCCGAGACTGCGTCCACAAGTCGTTTGCGCGACGTGCTGGTGCATGAATTTGCACACATTGCACGTCGCGATCCTTGGGTCAATCTCGCACAGCAAATCGCGCGGGTTGTTTTTTGGCCGCATCCGGGCGTGCTTTGGCTCAACCAGCAGATCATCTGTGCGCGGGAAGAGATCTGCGATAACTTTGTGCTGCAAGGTGCCAACTCGGCCGACTATGCGCAGACGCTCCTGGACCTGGCCGAGCGCTGCGGGGGCGCCCGCTTTGCCGTGTCGCTGTTGGGAATGTTCTCGCGTCGCTGGAGTCTCGAAAAACGCATCGCGGACCTTTTGAACCCGTCAAGGATCAGCTCAACCCGCGCCGACCACAGGCCGCTAGTCGCCATGACGCTGTCGCTCCTGGCGATCTGTATGCTGATCGGTGGCGTGAGGGCCGTCGGACAAGATTCCGACGCGGCGAATGACACGGTGGCGCCCGTGACCTCTTCCCAAAACGAACAACGGGATGAGAAAAAGACGATCATTACGGTTCATGGCAACTGCCGCGATCAGAATTCAAAGCCCGTCTCGCAGCTTTGGGTACGAGTCTATTGGTACGCGTCTGGCAGTGGTCAGCGCGAGTTGCTTGGCGAGACGCGCGCCGCTGACGGCGGTCTTTTTTCGATTCCCGATGTCAAAATCAGTGCCGCTGCCGCCGCAAATCAAGAAAAAGCGCGGTTGCACATCGTGGCTACTGCCAAGGGATATGCCTCGGCAGTGAAGGTCGTCGATGAGGCGGCCGCCAGCGAGGAAGTCTCGCTCGAAATGTCGAACGAGCCGGGCACACTTTCCGGCGTGGTCACTGATGAGCATGGCAGACCAGTAGCCGGCGCGACGGTCTACATTCCCTGCTGCGGCAACGAGCCGATAACGGATTGCAAAACGACGATCACAGACGAACAAGGTCGTTACGCCATCAATGACCTCAGGCAGTGGAAGCCTGAGGATTCGAAGACCTTTGATGCGAAAACGGGAATCACGACTTCCACACAGTGCTTCTTCAAATTGATTCACCCCGATTACGCGCTGACGAGCGCCAAGTACTCGGCCGTTCCGCAACAAGTCGATATCTCGCTTTCTCCGCCGGCGATCATCGAGGGCCAGGTCATTGACGAAGTCACGGGCAAGACGCTGCCAGGGGTCATGATCTCGGCGCAAGGAATCGGACGTCAGGGCTGGCTGCAAACCCGCACCGATCCAATGGGACACTATCGCCTGAGGACCAACAACGATCACTTCAACATCTGGGCCGAGGCCGACGACCGTATTGCCATCGCCGCCAAGGCGGTCGCTGCTGAGTCCGGCCAGGTACACAAGCACGTTGACATTCGGATGGTCCGTGGCGGTTTCGTCGTCGGCACGGTGATCGACGGTGCTACGGATAAGCCTATTGAATCTGCGACCGACGAAGCCATTCACGTCGCGCACTATGGTCCCGCGCGACCGAGGACCGGCGCCGCGGTCACTTCAACCGCGCTGAACCCAGACGGCACCTACCGCTTGCGCGTGGCCCCTGGCCAGAACTATGTCTATCTGATGAGCGGCGGTACGTCGGCCATCGTTCAGGTGGCTGACGGCGAAGAAACGCGGCTCGATCTGCGCACTGGTGAACACGAAATCGAACCCAACCTGCTGGACGACCCCGATCTTAGGCTGAGACAACGGCTGCTGCGCGAAGCTCGAGAAGCGGAACGCGCGCCGGCGCGCCAAGGCATCTACGCGGCCGCCCTCACCGAGCCGCCCAAGCGCCAGCGAACCGATACAGCAACCGGTCGACTGCTCGATAAGCTTGAGGAACAGAATGCCGGCCTCGAGCGTTATCACGATCCCTGGCTGCTTACGCTCAAAGCGATTATCGACTTGGGTCCTGCGGCGGTGCCCGCACTGATCGCCGAGTTGGACGCCACGGCCGATGGCATGATGCTGCGGTGCTGTGGGTTTATGCTCCGCGCTATCAACGACACCCGGGCCGTGCCTGCATTGATTCGTTCGATTCCGAAGACGCTGCTGCCCCCCGGATCGGACATGGGGCTACGGTCCGAGGATTCCGAGCTGGCCAAGTGGGCGCAACAACACGAGCTCAATCCCGGCCGTAGCCGTGGTAATGGATACTACTTTGGCCGGCCCGTGCGCGAGATCTTTGGCGCGCTCCGCAAACTCACCGGCCAGACAATGAGCGAACAGGAACTAAATCACATGTTCCTGGACGGCGTCGCATCGCAACGCCGATTGAAGCGTGAGTTGTTTTACCGCGAGGCCAAGAAATGGGCCGATTGGTGGGACCTGCACGCCGCCGAATTCACGCAGGACGCCGAATACGCGCGCGTAAATCTTCCGCCGGCTGTCGCCGAAGCCGTGACACCCCCTGAAGGCGAGGTCCATTACAAAACCGCCGGTGGTGCCAGTAATTGGGTATTAAAGTCGGTCTTCGATCCCCAGGCCAACCAGGTTTTCTACGATCTGGATACGGGCCGCGTCGCGGGCTTGCCCGAAAAGTGGCGCGAAGCCGTGGCCATTGAACCGCCGCTCGACGAAATTGCGGATTGGGCCACGCGCGAAGGATTCGATCTGATGGGCACCGAGTATGTGGCACCTGGCGGGAAGCGATACTATGCCCTGCGCGGCCTCGCGCTTAAGGCCTGGGAACTGGATTCGAAGCGCTGGAAAATGACTTCCGACGATATCACCTTTGCCGAGTTGCAAACTGAAGGCGCGGCCACCGACGGGTTGCTTTTGCACCACAACAAGAAAACTCAATCGATCGATCCCGAAACCACGGCTTCGTTCCTCTACATGACCCGCGAGGGGACGCCCGGGTTGCTGTTCGTCGGCATCGAAGTCAAGGACGATAGCCTCAAGCCCGGCGGCATCGCGCGCGGCGACAACGAGCTCAATCCCGTCGCGTTCAACAAAGGGCGCCGTTTCGCATTTACAGAATTCGAGGAAAAGTAATAGCCGTCGCCGGCGCAAGAACGGCTTGCTGATAGCGCCGCGATCGATTCGGACAGCCGCCGGCAGGACAGAGCCTGCAGCTTTACGCAAACACTCTATCCATTCCTGAGGGGTATGACATGACGAACCGAAAATCCTGCGCAACCGCATGTGTGATCGTGACGGCTTTCGTTGTCTTGGGCATCTGTGGCATTAATAGCTTTGGCTATTCAGAACAAGCTCGGGCTGCGGACCCCAAAAATGCAAGCGATGCCAGAGCCGACATCGCCAAAGAAAAAATCGCCGTTGCCAAGCAGGCATTGGAGATCGTTAAAACATTAGAGAAACAGGGTCGCATAGAATCCGGCGAAGTGGCGATTTGGTCGAAACGCTTGGTCGAGGCAACGCGCAAAAGCGGCGCAACGAAGGCTGAAATCGTGCAGGCGATCAAAGATCACCTTGCGCGCATGGACCTCCTGGTTGAGATCATGAAACAAAGGCAACAATCGGCTCGGGGAACAGCGTTGGGCGTGCTGAACGCCCAGTACGATGTACTGGAGGCGAAAGCATGGCTCGCAGATGAGCAAGATGAGTGAGCGCCGAGAGCCGACTCCGCATTCATGATGCGCCGCCCCGCCCTACCCGCCGGCCGCGTCCAGATACGGGTCTTGTCCCAGATGTTCGTGCATCTTGCGACGTTCTTTTTCGTAGTACATCAGCACACGGCGATCGCGGAAGTGTTTGCGTTCGATGCGGCGTTGGGCCTTGTTGAAAATCGAATAGAGATGGTCGAGCCCTTCGGCCTGCCGCTCGCCGCGCGTCTTGAGGCGCTTCGAACGTTTGGGCCCCAGGCCATTGAGCAAAATGTCGTCGTCCAGCGCCAGGTACTGCCGCCAAGTGCCAGGATCTCCCTGCCGGCCACAACGCCCGATCAACTGCCGGTCGATGCGCGAAGAGTCGTGCATCTCCGTGCAGATCACGTGCAATCCGCCCAGATCCGCCACGCCCGCCGCCAATTTGATATCGGTGCCGCGGCCGGCCATGTTCGTCGACACGGTCACCTTACTCGGCTCGCCGGCCCGGGCCACGATCTCGGCCTCTTCGACGATCTTGTTCGCGTTCAGAACTTTGTGCCCAATGCCTGCTTGCAACAGCAAATGCGATAGCAATTCGGATTTGTCGATGGAACGTGTGCCGATCAGAATCGGCCGGCCGGTGGCGTGGATTTCCAACACTTCCGCCACGATGGCGGCCCATTTCGACTCGGCCGAGCCAAACGTGCGTTCGGGCAGCTTCTGCCGAATTGCGGGCCGATTGGTGGGAATGGGGACCACTCGCAGCCGATAGATTCGTTTCAGCTCGCCGGCCGAGTTACTGGCCGTGCCAGTCATGCCGGCCATGCGCGGATAACGCAGGAAAAAATCCTGGATCGTGATCCGCGCGGCCTGGCCCGTGGCCACGGTGACTTCGACTTTTTCCTTGGCTTCGACCGCCTGATGGATGCCGGCCCGCCATTTGCGGCCTTCGGCCAATCGCCCGGTGAACTCGTCGACAATCACGATCTCGCCATCGCGAACCACATAATGACGGTCGCGCGTGAAGACGCGGTTCACCTTCACCGCACGCTCGATGTATTCGTACATCGTAAACAGACCGACCGAGTCCAAATCGCGTGGCTTGGCCAGTGCCCGCACCAATTGCCGTCCATCTGCGTTCAGCTCGACGGATTGCTTATCGTGGTCGAATTCGTAGTGGTCGTCCTCTTCGAATTGCGGCACCGCCTCGGAGGCCCAAGCGTGACAGGCGGCCGCGATCCGCTCTTCTTCGGTGGGCAGCGCACTGATGATCAGCGGCGTGCGCGCCTCGTCGATCAAAATGCTGTCGGCTTCGTCGACCAACACAAAATGGGCCGGCCGCTGCACCGGCTGCTCGCCTCCGCTCGCGCTGGTCTGCCCCAGCATGCCCCCCAGAGAGTCGGTAAGTCCCTCGGCCGTTCGCCGCAGCAACAGTCGGTCGCGGAGAAAATCGAAGCCGAACTCCTTGGCCGTGCCATAGGTCACGTCACAAGCGTATGCTTCGCGCCGCTCGGGCTGCTGCATCTGCGTTTCGATCACGCCCACCTTCATGCCCAGCACCTGGTAGATGGGGCGCATCCAGTCGGCGTCGCGGCGGGCCAGATAGTCGTTCACCGTGGCCAAATGGGCGCCCTTGCCGGCCAACGCCTCGAGGTACATCGGCAACGTGGCGGTGAGGGTTTTGCCTTCGCCGGTTTGCATCTCGGCGATCGAGCGATTGTGCATCGCGATGCCACCCAGCATCTGCACGTCGAAATGCCGCATGCTGAGCGTCCGTCGCCCCGCTTCGCGGACCAAGGCAAAGGCCTCGGGCAGAATCTTGGCCAACGGCTCGCGGCTGCGCGCCCGATATTTGAGGGACAGGCTCCGCTTGCGCAACTCGGAATCCAAAAGGCCCATGAGTTCGGGCTCGAAAGCCTCGATCACCGGAATTAGCTGCGACCACTGCGCAAGCCGCATCCGCGTGGGCCCCCCGAGAGTGGCCAGAAAGCGCGCCGACAAGCTGTTAGGTAGAGAGGTCAAGCAGACGGCTCCGCCATGTCCCACGCGGCAAGTCGCCCGAGCATCCGCGCAGCGGGCTCGCACGCGTCAATATCTCATCATACCTTATCGGCACAATCCGGACGCCGTTTGCGAACCATCTCCCCGCCGAGGGCGATCCCATTCTTTTATGGGACATTTAGCAGAATCGGAACGGCAGCCGGGCCTCTTGGAATCGATTTCAGTCCGAAAGGCGATCGACGCTGGTCACGAGATACAGGGGAGAGATCGAGCCTTGGGGCGTAGTGCGATTGGCGTCCAACTGTCCTTTGACTGAGACAAAGCTACCGGCTTTGTAACCGTTCAAGGCGGACGTCGCGGATAGTACGACACTACCGCCGTAACGGTCTTGCGGACCGTCGATGGGAATGTAGCGCAGTTTCCATTGCTTGGTGGCCTGCGAGTACTCCAACTGTCCTTGCAACCAGACGTAGTTCCCGTCGAAGCCGTATGTCGCCCCACGGTCGGCGGGACCGGTGCCCGTGGTCAAGGGCTGCGTACGGCCGGTCGCCGGCGGCGCCGCGCCCACGATCGATGTACCGTCGGCCGGGCCGTTGGTCGTCGCATAAGCGCTGCGCGGGCGTGGACGTGCGCCGGATTGCGGAGCGCTGTACGACGCGGGTTGGACCTGCGAGACGCGTGGAGTGGGCAGCGTCTGCGTCAGTGGTGAATCTTTTATATCTTGCGGGCCATCGAGTCGTTGCACACCGGGAGTGATGCCGTCGTCGGCCGGGCCATCACCCGCTGCGTCGGTCAACCGTCCAGCTCTTGTCGACTCGGCAAGCGGTCGCAGCTCGCGCTGCATCGCTTCCTGGCTGTGCATGGAAGTCGTAGGAGGTGCGCCCGTTGAGCTCGTGGGCGCCCAGCCGCCGTTGGGCGGAGCGTATTGCGGTGCGCTGGATGACGGCGGTGCCGATGGCATAGCGGCAGGTGGCGCTTGGTACATCGGCGCTGCCGGTGGACTATAGGTTGGCGCTGCCGGAATGCTCGCCGCAGGGGGGCCAGCCGGAGGGGGCGTGACAGGTGTTACATTATTGCCGCCATAGGTGAAGTTACCACCGGGAGGTGCATAAGCGCCGCCGATTGGTGGCGGTGGAGGCGGCGGTGGCGGCG